>JBDOLX010000094.1 GCA_039832905.1 Desulfurobacteriaceae bacterium
AATGAAAGTGATGAGGAATATATAAAAGAATATGCCTTAAAGAAAGGGATAAAAATAGCCAATATGATTGCACATGAGAAATTTCCATTACCAAGCGATAAAAAAAGATTGTGGAATGAAACTTTGGCTATAGAAGAAGCTGAAAAGGATTTGAAAGAAGGAAGATATATCGTCGAATCGGCAGAAGAACACTTTGAGAGGCTTGGAATTTGAGTAAGTACAAACTGATTTTCACAGAAAGCTACTTAAAGAAGGAGAAAAAATTCATTAAACGGCACCCTGAATTAGTAGAAAGATATAAGAAAGTATTAAAATTACTCGAAATAAACCCTTCTCATCCATCTTTAAGACTCCATAAGCTAAAAGGAAAACTTTCAGATAAATATTCAGTTTCTATCACCATGAGTTATAGAATAATTTTGACATTTGCAATAACTGAAAAGGGAATTGTCCTAATTGACATAGGAAGCCATGACATTTACGGATAAGGAGAAAACAATGCAAAACTTATCAAACTTGTCAACAGTTCTTTGGATATTGCTTGCAATTTTCCTTCTTTACTTAGTGGCAAAAGTTCTACTTCCAATTCTTATAACTATCTTAGGATTTTTCATTCTTTTAGTTCTAGTCATTCCAATAGTAATCTTTATCTTGATTGGTTTCTTTGCAGGAAAACTATCAACAAAAAGATTTGAAAGAAAATAAAATCCTTGCCCTCCTAAAATTGAAACTAGGAGGGCAACCATTCAGTTTGAATCACAAAATATATCCTCAAAGTAAATTACTTATCTCTCAATTTTTTAAATGCTTCAAGTTCCTCTACAATTTTTGAAGTGTTTTCTGCTATCTTCACTATAGAAACTATACTTTCAACCCAAACTCTAATTCCCACAATAGATAAAGGTAAACCAATAACCAATAAAATTAATCTCTCTATAAAAGAACCATCACCAGTAAACAGGTATCCTAACCATCCTAAAACTGCTACAATGTAAAGAATGCCTAAAACAGCCCCCAAAATGTAAGGAGTAATAAAAGTTTCAAACCTGAAGTCAAGAAGCTTCTTTAACATCCCCAACCCTCCTTTTAAGAATTTAATTTTTATCTTAATTTGAATTATACTAAAACTAAATATGATTACAAATAAACCTCTTTATCCCCTCTTTATCTATACCTACAAGATGTCTCAAAAAGTCCTGTTTTCCGTGTTCTATGAACTTATCAGGAAGTCCTAAGTTAAAAACTATTCCAGAATACCAAGAGGATAGAAATTCGTTTACTGCAGAACCGAAACCACCGCTTACCATGTTCTCTTCAACAGTAAGTATAACTTCATGTTTTACAGCAAGTTCTTTTAAAAGATCTTCATCAAGGGGTTTTATAAATCTTGCATTAACTACTGTTATTGAAATCCCCTTCTCTTTCTCAAGTTCCAAAGCAGCATTTAAAGCTTGATAGACTGTCCAGCCGGTAGCAAGAATAAGTAAATCTTTTCCTTCCTTAAAAACCTCCCAAGAACCTATAGGAATTTCGCTTAAAGGTTCAGTAGTATCAACTCCATATCCTCTTCCCCGTGGATAGCGAATGGCAAAAGGTTTAGAAGATTTCATTGCTGTATAAAGAAGATGTCTCAACTCATTTTCATCCTTTGGGGCTGAAACTATAACGTTTGGCACCATTCTTAGATAAGAAAGATCAAACACTCCGTGGTGAGTTGCCCCATCTTCTCCAACAAGTCCTGCCCTATCAATTGCAAAAATTACCGGAAGTTCCTGTAAAGCTACATCGTGGATTATCTGGTCAAATGCCCTTTGTAAAAAGGTTGAATATATTGCAACAACAGGCTTTAATCCCTTTTTTGCTAATCCTCCGGCAAAAGTAACGGCATGCTGTTCTGCTATTCCAACGTCAAAGTATCTATCAGGGAAAACCTCCTTAAACTTATCAAGACCAGTTCCAGTAGGCATAGCTGCTGTTATTGCAACAACATCTTTATCTTCCTTAGCTATTTCGATTAAAGTTTTTGAAAAAATCTCTGTGTAAGTTGGTATCGACTTTTCAGCTTCCTTTTTGTCTTTTTTTTGAGGAGAAACTCCGTGAAACTTTTCAGGCTTACTTTCTGCTGGTTCAAATCCTTTTCCCTTTTTAGTAATAACGTGAACAAGGGTCGGACCTTTCATTTTGGAAACGTTTGTTAAGGTGGTAATAAGCGTATCAAGGTCGTGTCCATCGATAGGTCCAATGTATCTAAAACCAAGTTCCTCAAAAAGCATTCCTGGTGGAAAAAGCCCCTTTACAACTAAGTCTTCAACTCTTTTTAGTTTTTTATAGAAACCTTCCCCAAATACCTTTTTACCTAAGTTTTCAAGACGTTCTTTTATTTTTCTAAAGTTTTCTCCTGTTGTTATTTTTGTCAGGTAGCTTGATATTGCCCCTATGTTTTTGGAAATTGACATTTCATTGTCGTTAAGGATTACAATTAGGTCTTCTTTTAAATGTCCTGCGTTGTTTAAACCTTCATACGCTTCCCCAGCAGTTAAAGCACCATCTCCAATTACTGCTATAACGTGCCCTTTTTCTTTCTTAAAATTCTTACCTATCTTTAAGCCAAGCGCTGCAGAAATAGAGGTGCTACTGTGTCCAGTTCCAAAAGCGTCATACTCACTTTCCTTTATTGACGGAAAACCGGAAATTCCACCGTACTGCCTCAAAGTGGGAAATTTATCTTTTCTACCAGTTAATATTTTGTAAGGATACGATTGGTGTCCAACGTCCCAGACAATCTCATCTTTTGGAGGAGAAAAGACTTTTAAAAGTGCTATTGTTAACTCAACAACCCCTAAAGAAGAAGCTAAATGTCCTCCAGTTTCTTTTACAACTTTTACGATAAACTCTCTTATTTCTTTAGAAAGTAGTTTTAGTTCCTCTATGGAAAGCTTTTTTAAATCCTCTGGTGTATTTACCTTATCAAGAACCACTCTTTACCCCACATATTTAGTACTCTCTCTCAACAATAAATTCAGCAATCTTAACTAAAGGTTCTACTTTTTCTCTTGGAAAAATCTCTAAGGAAGCAATCGCTTTTTCTACTTCTTCTCTTGCCTTCTTTTTTGCACCATCTACACCAAAGAAAGTTACAAACGTAGTTTTTCCTTTTTCAATATCTGATCCTACGTTCTTTCCAAGTTTCTCTTGGTCTCCAACAACGTCAAGGACATCATCTATTATTTGAAAAGCAAGTCCTATACTATTTCCATAGGTTCTTAAAGCTTCTATTTCCTCTTCCTTTCCACCTCCTGTAATAGCACCTGCTACAACTGAAGCTGTAATAAGCCTTCCCGTTTTATTCTTGTGCATAAAGAGAAGTTCTTCTAAAGATACGTCGTTCCTATTTTCCGCATCTAAATCGCACTGCTGGCCTAAAACCATTCCAAGCATTCCTGAAGCTTCAGAAATTTCCTGAATTACTTTAACTTTCCTCTCACAATCAAAATCCCAGTTTGCTAAAACCTCAAACGCCCTATTTAAAAGGGCATCTCCAGCTAAAACTGCTGTCGCTTCTCCAAATTTCACCCAAGTTGTCGGATGTCCACGCCTTAAAGTGTCGTTGTCCATAGCCGGTAAATCATCGTGAACCAGAGAATAAGTATGAATCATCTCTATTGCACAAGCAGGAACTATCGCATCTTCAAAATTCCCACCAACCGCTTCACAACCGGCAAGGCAGAGAATAGGTCTTAATCTCTTTCCCCCAACAGTCAGAGAGTAAGAAACTGCTTCATAAAGCTTTTTTCCAAACTCTGGAAAAGAAGGAAGGTATTTCAGAAGTTCGTTATCTATAAGTTCTTTCCTCTCCTTTAAGTATGCTTTCAACTCCATCACTTAAACCTCTTCTCCTCTCCTTTTAAAAGACGAACGATGTTTGAATAGTGTTTCACAACAATAACAGAAGCTGCTAGCAATACTAAGAGTAACGAAAGCTTAGAAGGATTCTCTACAAATCTAAATATTGTAGGGTAGGAAAGTGCTGCTGTTATAGAACTTAAAGAAACATACCTTGTAAGGAAAAACACGAAAAAGAAAACTGCCGCCGCAAATAGTGTTGCCTTTGGGGAAACAACAAGAAAAACTCCCAAAGCAGTAGCTACTCCCTTTCCTCCATTAAACTTTAAAAATGGAGAAAAACAGTGACCTAAAATTGCAAAAAGTCCAACCATTAGTTGATACTCAAGAGGATAACCTAAAGCTTTAGTAATTAGAGTAGGCAGTGCACCTTTTAAAGCATCTAAAAGAAGAACAAAGGCACCCCACTTTTTTCCTAAGACCCTCGAAACATTTGTAGCACCGATATTTCCGCTTCCGTGTTTCCTTACATCAACACCTTTTAGCTTTCCTATAACGTATCCAAAAGGAACTGATCCTAAAAGAAAAGCTACTACGAAAAGTAAACTAGCCATTTTCTTCTCCTAAGACTTTAAGAAAGTTAACAAAGTATAAAACGCCAGTGTATATTGCAACAATAGCAGAAATGATAAGCAGAATCTCTCCTAAGAACTTTTCTCCTGCAAGAAGCAAAGTAATGGAAACCATAATTAAGAAGGTCTTTATCTTTCCTCCATAAGATGCAGGTATCACTAAGCCTCTTGTTGCGGCTATTGCCCTCATTCCAGTAACAGCTTCTTCTCTACCAACTATCAAGATAACGGAAAAGGGGTCGCACATCTTAACGTAAGCTAAGGAAATAAGGGTTGAAGATGTAAGAAGCTTATCTGCAATAGGGTCAAGTAGAATACCAAGGTTTGTAATACAACCGTTCTTTCTCGCAATATATCCATCAAGAAAGTCAGTAATTGCACTAATGATGAAAAATAAAAGGGCTAGTGAAAGTTTCTTCTTCACAATGAAAATCACGATAAAAGGAAGAAAAGCTATCCTAAGAATGGTCAAAAAGTTAGGAATAGTCTTTACTCTTCCCATTACACCTTCATAGGCATAATCACATTTTTTAATTGCGGTTCTTCGTCTCCCACAACAAGAACCGGTGAAGTTGGACTATCCATGTAAATCTTTATAAGACTTTCGTCAAAAGAAGACACAGACTCTAGAAGGTGATTAATGTTAAAGCCTATTTCAAATTCATCCTGGCTGTAATCAGCTGGCAAGATTACTTCTGCCTCCTCATCTACTTCTCCATCAAGCTTTTTAGCTGTAAGCTTCATGTTTCCACTTGTAAGGTTGACTATTACTGCCCTAACTTCCTCTTTGTCGTAAATCGCAGAGATTTCCTTTAAAGCACTGAGTAGTTCTTCTTTATCAACTTCCACACACAAAGGATTGCTTCCTGGAATAACGGCTAAGTAGTCTGGATATTCACCTTCTATTAGGGAACTCCACATGAGAGTATTGCCTACTTTGAAGTAGATCTTGTTTTCTAAAAGCGCTAAGAGGACCTCATCCCCATCTTTTAAGATTTTTCTAACTTCCGAAATAGCTTTCCTTGGAATAAGTGCTTGGAACTCTGGGGCATTCACCTTTATTTCGTAGAGAGCAAGTCTATGTCCATCGGTAGCAACTGCATGAAGTTTGTCTCCAAAGGACTTTAAGAAAACTCCCGTTAAGATGTAGCGTGCTTCGTCTTTACTTGCCGCATAAGCGGTTTTCTTTATCGCTTTTTCAAACTCATCCGTAGGTATAGCGATGTCAAAATTCTCTGGAACGGTAATTTCTGGAAACTCCTCAGCTTCTAGGGTAGCTAAAGAGAACTTTGACTTTGCAGTTTTAACTAAGAGTTTATTTTCGTTTAAGGAAATTTCCATTTCCATATCGCTAAGATTAGAAATAAGCTTTGTGAACTTTTGGGCGTTTACGGTGGTTTTTCCTGCCTCAACAACTTCGCAGTCTTCAACAATGACTGATGCTCCAATTTCAAGGTTTGTGGCAGTTAGCTTTAGACTATTCCCTTCAGCTTCAAGCAAGAAGTTAGAGAGGATCGGGATTGTTCCTTTTTTGTCGGCAGCGGAAAAAATTTTTTTCGCGGCTTCTTTAATATTATTACTACTATTAATCCTTATTATCATTCTTTAACCTCCTACATAATAATTCTTAATTATAAGTAGTAATAATAGTTAATAATAGTATAGGCTGTGGAATTGTGGATAACTTTGAAAAGTTGTTGACTTTCAACGTTTTCCTGCTTGTGGAAATTGTGGATAACTCTTGTGGATAATGTTGTGGATAACTTTTGGATTGTGGATAACTCAAAATTCTTTCGTAATTATCCACAGGTTTTAAATTATCCACATCGTTATCCACAGGGTTTTCCACAGAAGTTATCCACAATCCTGTGGATAACTTACTCAAGCAATTGTAAATCATCCTCTAACCTCTTCTCTAGTTCCTCTATTATAAGGCTTAATTCCCTATCTTCATAACGGAGTTTTTCTACTTTTTCAACAGCGTGCATTACTGTTGTATGATCTTTTCTATTAAAAGCATATGCGATTTTTGGATAGGAAAAGTTTCCAAGTTTTCTAAGTAAATACATTGCAACCTGTCTTGCAAGAGCTACCTGTTTTTTCCTACTGCTTCCCTCTATTTCCTTAATGGAAACTCCAAAAGATTGGCATACTGCTTCCTTTATTCTGTCTATCGCTACTGGAGGTCTTGATGGGTTAGGAATTTTGACGTATTTTCCATCTGGAAACATTTCTTTTACAAGCTTTTCATCTATTGGCTTTCCTTCAAGGTCAGACTTTGCTTTAAGCTTAACAAGAACCCCCTCAAGCTGTCTGATGTTTGATTTTATGATAGTGGCAAGGAGTTTTAAAACGTTATCGTCAACATCAATTCCTTCTTCCTCAGCTTTTCTCTTTAAAATTGCTATTCTCGTTTCAAAATCTGGAGGTTGTATGTCTGCTATTAGTCCCCACTCAAAGCGGCTTCTTAGTCTATCTGTCAATGTAGGAATGTCCTTAGGAGGTCTATCACTTGTAAGAACTATCTGTTTACCTGCCTCATATAAGGAGTTAAAAGTGTGGAAAAATTCAATCTGGGTTCTGTCCTTGCCACCTATGAACTGAATATCGTCCATCAAAAGAACATCAACTGTTCTGTATTTCTCTCTAAATTCAGACATCTTGTCGTTTCTTAAAGCCTCTATAAGTTCGTTCATGAAACTTTCTGTTGTAATGTAGACTACTGTTTTTGAAGGGGAACGACTCTTTATGAAGTTTCCTATTGCTTGCATAAGGTGTGTTTTTCCAAGGCCTACTCCACCGTAGATAAAAAGCGGATTGTAAGCTTTTCCAGGGTTTTCTGCTACTGCTACAGCTGCAGCGTGGGCAAACTGGTTGCTTGCACCAACCACAAAACTTTCAAAAGTGTATTTCGGATTAAGATTGGACTCTATTTTTTCTTTCTTGGACTCCTTGAAAAGATTTAGTTCTAGTTGCAAAGGTTTATGGACTTCTTCCGGTAGTAGTATTTTTACTTCAATTTCCTTTCCAATGTGTTTTGATATGATCTTCTTTATCAAGGGGAGGTAGTTTTTCTCTAAGTACTCTTTTACTATTCTATCACTTACCTTTATTTTAGCTACTTCTGAATCTATATAAACAAGCTTTAAATCTTTAAACATTGTTTTAAAAAGCTGAGGCTTTACTTCCTTTTTTATATCAGAAAGGCATTTGTCCCAAAAGATATCCACCTTAAACTACCTCTCCATAGAGCTTTACGTATTTTTCTACCATTTTATCCACGGTAAATTTCTCTTTAACCATCCTATAAGCGTTTTTCGTGCAAGTTTCTCGTAAAGCTTTGTCTTCTATCATTTTAATGATTCCATCTGCCAGCTTTTCTGGATTTCTTTTAGGGACTAAGATACCGGTTTCTTTGTTTAAAACGATCTCTTTTGTTGCGCCGGCGTCCGTTGATACCACAGGTACTTTTAGAAGCATTGCAATCAGAATGGAACTTCCGAGTCCTTCGTAATCTGAAGGAAGAACAAAAACGTCAAAAGCTTTCACAAAATTTACAACTTCTCTTTTAAAACCTAAAAGGTAAAATTTTCCAGAAAGTCCTTTTTTTTCTATAAGATTTTGAAGTTCTTTTCTCTTTTTACCTTCTCCTAGTACTAAAAACTTTGCATTTGGATACTTCTCCAAAACGAAGCTGGCACTTTCTATGAAAGTGGGGATGTTTTTCTGATCCGTTAGAGCAGCAACAGAACCAATTATTGGGGTTCCATTAAGCTCTCTTCTTATTTCCTTCACCTTTTCAAAGTTTAAAGACTTTTCAACTTTCGGATCAACTGAGGAGTAAATAACCTCTATTTTATTTTCTTCAAGCTTTAGATTTTCCTTTAAAATATTTTTTACGCACTCAGAGATAGCAACAATTTTGTCTGTTAATTTGTACTTTAGCTTTGTTAATGAATTATTCTTGGGAACGAAATCAACCCTTCGGGTATATACAACCTTTCTTTTGTGAAACTTTTTAGAAAAGGCTACTATTGTGTGAGTTTTTGCAGAATGTGCGTGAATTATGTCAAATTCTCTTCCAATGATAGATATTCTTGTTATATCTTCTAATTGATTTCCAGAAAGGGGAATTGTCTCTATGCCTTCTTCTTTACACCTTCTTTCAAGTTCTTCATTGACTTTACAGGCAACGACAGATTTTATTCCAAACTTCGAGAGTCCTTTAGCTAAGTAGAATAGCTGTTGTTCTCCTCCTCTCCATCCTTTTTCTGTGTTAACGTGTAGAATTTTCATAGCAAGAAACCTACATAAAGTTAATTTAGGGCAAGCAAAGATTACAGATACTCTGTGGATAAGTCAAGGAGGTACTATGAGACTTTCAAAAGCATTTATACCAACTTTAAAAGAATCTCCAAAGGACGCGGAGGTTCCAAGTCATAAACTTTTGGTTCGTGCTGGTTTTATAAGAAAGAAAGCGTCTGGACTTTACGATATTCTACCGCTTGGAGTTAAGGTTCTTCTAAAGATTGAAAAAATTATTAGAGAAGAAATGAACAAAGCGGGTGCTCAGGAAGTTATTCTACCAATAATGCATCCAGCGGAACTTTGGATAGAAAGTGGTAGATGGGATGTTTACGGTAAGGAGATGATAAAGTTCAAAGACAGACACGAAAGGGATTACGCCCTTGGTCCAACTGCTGAAGAAGCGATAACGGATCTTGTTAGGAAGGAAGTTAAATCTTACAAAGATCTTCCTCTTAACCTTTATCAGATTGGAAGAAAGTTCAGAGATGAAATTCGTCCCCGTTTTGGCCTTATGAGAGCAAGAGAGTTCATAATGAAAGATGCATACTCTTTCCACACGAGCGATGAAGATGCAGAAAGAGAATACTGGAATATGTATGAAACTTACTCAAGGATATTTAAAAGAATGGGACTTAAGTTTAAAGCCGTTGAAGCTGATACAGGAGAAATTGGAGGAAAGTTTTCCCACGAGTTTATGGTGTTAGCAGATACTGGAGAAGGAAAGCTTGTTTACTGTGAAAAGTGTGGTTATGCTGCAAGTACCGAGAAGGCAGAGCAAAGAAAGCCCGATACTCCAAAAGGTAGAGAGAAAGAGTTTAAAAGCATTGAGAAAGTTCATACCCCAAATGTTAAAAGGATAGAAGAAGTTTCTTCCTTTTTAAACACACCTCAGGAAAATATACTAAAACTTCTTTTGTACATTGTTGATGGTAAAGCAGTTGCTTTAGCTTTAAGAGGAGATAGAGAAGTAAACGAACTTAAACTTAAAAAACTTTTTGGTGGGAAAGAAATAAGACTTGCAACCGATGAAGAAATAGAAAATTACACAGGACAGCCTAAAGGTTTCCTTTCTCCAATTGGTTTAAATATTCCTGTTTTTGCTGACTATTCTGTTATTCCAATGGTTAACTTTGTAGCAGGTGCTGGAGAAAAGGATTACCACCTTAAGAATGTAAATTGGGGAAGAGACTTTGAAGTTAAGGAGTTTGTGGATATTTCAGAGGCTAAAGGGAACGATCCTTGTCCAAAGTGTGGGGAACCTTTAGTGGAAAAAAGAGGAATAGAAGTTGGACACATCTTTAAACTTGGAACAAAGTACAGTGAAGCTATGAATGCAACTTTTGTTGATGAAAATGGAAAAGAGAAACCTATGGTTATGGGATGTTACGGAATAGGCGTTACAAGGGTAATGGCTGCCGCTGTTGAGCAGAATCACGATGAGGATGGAATAATCTGGCCATTTGAAATTGCACCTTTTGAAATTGTGGTTATTCCTACAAACGTTAAGAAGGAAGAAATTATTAACCTTGCGGAAAACATCTATAAAGACCTTCAGGTAAAAGGTTTTGACGTAGCGATTGATGACAGAAACGCCCGTCCAGGATTTAAGTTTAAAGATGCTGACCTTATAGGTATTCCTTTTCAGGTAATTGTTGGCAAAAAAGCTGCTGATGGAATAGTTGAAATTAAAGTAAGAAAGACAGGCGGAAGGTTTGAAGTAAAAGCTGTTGATGTTGAAGCAAAGATAAGGGAGCTTTTGAATGGATAAAGTTCTCTTTGATGCAAGACCAAGGATAGAGCTTTCCCATCTTCGTCCTTGGTCTTTTTCTAAAGTTCAAAAAGCGAAAAGATGCCAATACGAGTTTTACTGGAACTATGTTGAAAAGAAGGAACCAGTAGAAAAAGCCGATTTTCTTGTTCTTGGTAGTGGCGTTCACTTTGTTTTAGAAAACGCTTTAAAAGTGGCATTTAAAAGAGAAAGACCCTTAAACAAGGATTTACTCTTTTACTTTGCGGAAAACTTTAAGAAAGAAGAACCTTTGGCAGATTTAAGAAAAATTACAGAGTTTTTCCCGAATATCTTACGTTTTGTAAATGGTCAGCTAAAAAGGGCTGTGGATAGTGAGATTTTCGCTTCAGAACTTGAGCTTGCAATAGATAAGGATTTTAATATCCTGAAAGATTTTGAGTCAAAAAATGCTTTTTTAAGGGGAAAGCTTGACTTTGTATTTTCCAAAGGAGATACCCTTTACATAGTGGATCACAAAACAAATAGAAATAGAGAATTTAACAACAAGCTGAAGACCCAGCTTAGGTGGTATGCTCTTCTTGCAAGCAGTAAATACCCTCAATTTAAAAGGTTCGCCCTTGAGGTTCACAACGTAAGATACGGAACGGTAAATAGATTTATTTTTACTGAGAAGGACTTAAAAGCCTTTAAGATAAAACTTGTTCCACTTATAGAGAATATTGAGGAAGAATTTTTAGGAAAAACCTTTGAGGAACTTACGCCATCACCTTGTGAATTAAACTGTCGTTGGTGTGACTTTAGGCATATATGTGAAGTAGCAAGTTTTTAACCTATTCAGTCAATTTTTTTGCATAACTTTTGATTGCAGAGACTTCTTTTTCTAAGAATTTCTTTATGCCGAAGTAGGAGAGAATTGAAAAAATAAGTCCTAGAACTACTCCACCGATAAACATTGGGGCAATGATTTCCTTTCCACAGGAAACAATACTATGAAAGGAGGTTAGATCAATATCTGGAAAGCAGGGTTTCTTTCCTAAAATGTAGCAACCGAGGTAGTAGTCTATTATCAAAACAGGAATTGTAGTCCATGGGTTTGTTACGTGAGTTCCAATAGCTGCTGCAAGTTTGTTTACTCTTGTTAAAGTTGCAAGTATTACTGCAATAAGGACTTGAAATCCGTTTATAGGGAGAAAGCCAATAAAAACTCCAAGTGCCAAACCTTTTGCTGTTTCTTCTGGCGAACCTTTCAGTTCCTGAAGTTTTTTTATGTAAAAATTTAAAGAAAAGGCTTTTCTTAACCATTTCATAGCAAATCTAATAATACAATAATCCAATAGAACAATGCAAGAGTTTCCAACTTACCCCCTTGACACCGAAATATTACTTTCCTATATTATCCCTACAACAAGTTGGGCGGATAGCTCAGCTGGGAGAGCGCCAGCCTTACAAGCTGGAGGTCACAGGTTCGATCCCTGTTCCGCCCACCATTCTTGGGGACGTAGTTCAGCTCGGTTAGAACGCCGGCCTGTCACGCCGGAGGTCGCGGGTTCGAGTCCCGTCGTCCCCGCCATTTTCTTATTCTAAAGAAATTTTTCAGCCTTAAACTTATCAACCCTATCTACTCATCTTTAAGCTTTCTTGCTAAATTTTTCTAAAGACTTCCTCTGCAGATCTTCTTTTTAAAGCTCCTATATCCTATAAGATTCTTATAATAAGTGGACTGGAAGCATTAATTTCTGCTATTAAAATTAGCAGCATAGAAAATAAAATGAATTACAGCCAAAACGAAGAAAATTTTTTCACTTTGTTCTTCCTTT
>JBDOLX010000095.1 GCA_039832905.1 Desulfurobacteriaceae bacterium
TTAACAAAACCTATATCAAAATTTATCTTTCTTTTTCCCAAAAGGTGAAGTCTGATTCCAACTGCATAGGTGTTGTACTGAATTCTTGTCTCTTCATAGTAGTTGGGATCTCTAAGTTCGTACCCTATTCCATATCTTCCTCCAATACTAAATCTTAAAAACTTGCTATTGAATAGGTTTACTCCAAATCCTATTCCAAATTCATTAACATTGGTGTTTTCGTAATTATCAATAGATGAGTTATGAAGGATTGTATACAAACCTATGCCATACTTTGAGGGAGTTATAAGAAGTCCTGAAAGAAAAAATCCTAAATTAGTCTCTGTTTCGGTTGTATTTGCTAAAAATTCACTTAATCCTAGTCCTATTATTCTTTTTTTACCAATAGGGTACGGGTAAACAAGACCAGCTGGATTTTCAAAGAGAGCGTCTTCTCCTAATCCGTGTGCTACCAAATTTCCGGCAAGAGAAAGGGCTTTAGAAGTAGGGTATATTCCGAAAGGATCAGCTTTTCCGCTTTTTATGAAAAAGAGCGAGAAGATGATTCCTATTATTGTTAAATATCTTCTCACTCTATCCTCCCCAATTTTCTGTTTTCCAAAAGGAAAGAGTAGAGGATGGTAACAATGTTTATAATTATTATTTTGATCACTATTCCTTCAGGATATACCTTAGGAATCAGGTATTCCACAAGGATAGAGTTCATACTTTTTTCTGTATATGGAAGAAAGACTTCTACTACTAAGAAAGAGGTTACAAACGAAATTGCGGCAACTACGGTTGAGAATGGAAAGATTTTTTTACTACCCAAGTAGGATAAGAGTTTAAACTCTTTTTCAAAAGTTAAAAAGAACTTTTCAAGTTTTGCCTTTATAATTAAAAACCATACAATACCAATAAGAATAACTGTAAAGACCATAAAATACTCTACGTTTTTTTTAAGATACGTATAGTTTCCACAAATATCTTTCTTTTTTATTGTTTCCACTATCCCTTGTCCGCTATGAACATTCTTAGAAGAGTCATAGAAAAAGTAAACATAGTTTCCCTTGTTTCCGAATAGATTTTCAAAAGTTTTAAAGCTTGTTAAAAAAAGATTCTTGAAAATTTTCGACTTTTCTTTTGTGAAATCAACGTCAATAATTAGTTGATTAACGACAAAAACGGATCTATCTCCGTCTTTATCAAAGGAAACTTCGCTTCCTATAATGTCATAATCACTTATGAAGGAAAATAAGAACTTTGAAAGTAAAGCCTGATTATTTCCGTAAAGCAGAGAAAAGTAATCGTTTAGTTTCTTTCCCCATTTTTCAGAATATTTTGAAGCTTCTTTTGTTTCACATTCGGCAACTTCCGTCTGTTGGTAGTTTGATAGATAAGAAGTAGGTAATCTTAACATAAAGGGACTACCTATTTTTAAAAGGACGTTGTAAACATTTTCTACATCCTTTGGGTTATCCATATCACAGGTTTCGCACGTAATAGTGTTTTCAAAAGCGGTACAAGTAGCCTTTTCCCCTTTATAGGAAAAAGTTACTTTACCTTCTTCCAGCTGGCAGTTTAAACCTATCTCCCATAAAGTTCCTTCTCCCTCTATAGAAGTTATCTTACAGTGTTTCCTGTTTCCTTTAGAGTCTGTAATGTCAAGGTAGATGTCTTTTGGAAATTCCATTCCAAAAACGGAAATTTTTCCCTTAAAGATTCTTTCACCGTTAGTGAAAAGTTCCCCATTCTCGGTAAACCAAACCTTTCCTTTTAAAACGCCCTCTTGGGACTTTATAGGTAATGGATTCTTGGAAATTACAACTTTCTCTGGTAAAAAAGAAGTGTAGGAACCGAACAAACTTCTGAAAACCTCTTTTCCAAAAAGTAAGAGGGCTACTAAACTATTTGCAATAAGGAAGAAAAAGGCTATAAAGAGAAAATCTCCTTTATAACCCTCTATAAAATAACGCAGTTGCTTTCTATACATCATCACTTTCTCCTATTGGAGAACGGTAATTTTTCTCAACAAAATGCCAAAGTAGAGGAAGACTTAATATTCCAAATAGAAGATACTTGAAGCTGTCTATTATGTATTTACTCTTTATTTTAAATATATCTTCTAAACCTTTTACTTTTCCAAAAGTGCTACCTAACAAGGAAATGCCAACAGCAATGGTGTTTCCAAGCACTATAAAAATTAGAACTATAAAAAGAGAAAAAGCTGAGGTGTAGAGTATTAATTTTTTCTTGTCTACTCCGAAAAGGAAAGAGAAACCTATGTATTTTCTAAAATCGTAAGCGATGTCTGTCCAAACGGTTAAGATTAAAAGTATGGAAAAAGCAACGAAAAGCAGGGAAAATATAGAATATCCTTTTTCAACCACAAAGTAAAACGCTCTGAAAGAGAAAGGAACCAAATCTATCCAGGTCTCTACGGAGTACTCTTTTGGAATTTCTTTTAATACTCTATCCTCTTTTCCCTCTTTTGGATAGATAACCATTTTATAACAGCTTTTTTCTTGTAAAGGAGTTAAAGAGAGAATTCTTTCAACCATATAGTTGGGGATGATTAACCATGATTCTCCTACAATGGCATCTACGGTTTTGACCTGTGTTTTAATCTCTCTATTTCCTTTAATGAAGATAATTTCATTTTCTTTTTTTAACAGTTCTGATAGGCGGTTTTTAAGCTCAGGAGTAACAAATACAACATTTTTTCTATCTTTTACAATTTGAGAGTAGTCTTTGAGAAGGAAAGGAATAAATCTTTCATCAAAACTTCTAACGGAAACGTTTTTTAGTAAGAGTTTTTTCTCATCCGGTAACTTAATTACTATTTTATTTTTGTCTAAGGATAAAAACTCCTTTGTCACGTATCCATCTTTAATTTCATCTTTAATTTCAAGGCGAGGAGGATTTAAAGATTCTATATAAATTGGAGGATATATACCTTTTAATTTTTCTATGTATATTCTGTATCCGTTTTCTATTATGGAGTTGGTAAAAAAGAGAATTCCAAGAATCAATAACAATATTACTACGTAAAGTTTTCTTCTACATAAAACTTTAATTCCAAACTTAAAGAACACCCCCATTGTTTCTCTACCTTTCAATTGAATTGTAGATGGAGTTTTCTATAGACTCTAAAAGTTCCTTATCATTTGTAGAGGAAAGCTCTACTGTGTAAATATCGTTGTATTTACGATCAAATATATTGATTTCAACGTTAAGTTTTCCGTTTTCTCTTTTGGCAAAACCGAAAATTACGTACCTTACTCGGTACTTTCGGCTAACCTTCGAGAGAAA
The DNA here is from genome assembly GCA_039832905.1 of Desulfurobacteriaceae bacterium. Taxonomy (NCBI): domain Bacteria; kingdom Pseudomonadati; phylum Aquificota; class Aquificia; order Desulfurobacteriales; family Desulfurobacteriaceae; species Desulfurobacteriaceae bacterium. The sequence continues at coordinate 3,292 of JBDOLX010000095.1, forward strand.
ATTCAATCCTTGCTGCTGATACTTCTGATAAAAACTAAGAATTGTCTTTTTGTATCTTTTCGACGGAGTAACCTTTCTTACAATAGAATAGAAAAACTTAGATGAGTTGGCATTTGATTTCATAATACCGTTGTTTATACCTCTATGAACAAGTTTTCCTACTCTCGAGTCATATTTGAATGAACTTTCTTCCTGAATTACAGGAGGAACAATAATAATTCTTTCTTGGGATATGGAAAAAGCATTCTTGAATCCCAACATTAGGAAGACCACTATACTTACAAGGGTAAATAATTTCCTTACCATTTCGTTTTTCCTCCAGCTGAAAGGTGTAAACAGTTTGCTAATTTGATACCCGATTGGTATAGAAGGTTTTTAATTTTTTTCGACGAAAAGGAAACCGGGATGGAAACTGAACAAATCTTCTCTGTTTTAATGTTAAAAGCTGCCAATTCCAGCTGTAGAGAAAAATTTGATAACTTTTTCTGAATAAGTTTTTTGCATTCATCTTTGTTTTTTCCTGAAGAAGAACAATTCCTACCCTCTTTTAGTAAATTTTCTAAAATTTCCTCAGAAAGATTCAATTTGGAAAAAATAATGATGTTAACTCCGTTTATTTTTTCTACAGCGGATAGGTAAGAAATATCATGTGAGTGTTTGTAAAACTCTTCCAAGTACTTACGACAACGTAGAGCAATTCCCAGACAAACCTTTTCTTTAAGATTCGGAAGTTTCTCTATAGGAATAAGAACAATGGGATTTTCATAGCTACAAGCAATACCTCTATAAAAGTATGAAATAGAAAAATAAATTCTCTTTCTTAAGTATTCCGTTTCTCTTTTCGTTTTTTTTATGATCCACTTAGACAGAAAGTCGGATGTATCAATTAAATATCTTTCTATATTCGTTTCTTCAGGAGCAATAATGGAGACTTTAAGTTCTGAAGCAATTATGTTAAAGGAAGGTATATAGAGGGAAAGTACAAAAAGAAAGAAGGCTATTTTCTTTCTTACCATCCTTCATCTCCACTGCTTGGAGTTTCTTGAGAAGATTCAACCTTTTGTCCGATGGAAGAAGAGTTTATGGTTACTGTGAAAAGATCAGCCCCGGCTTTATACATAGATTTTTTCAACGATCCACTGTTGAACCTTAGTGTAATAGGAATTAACGAGGTGTAGAGGGCTCCTGAGTTTCCTTCAAATGCCATTACGTTGATTTGGAAAGGATAATCAAAAATCTCTTTTTCTATCTTTCTTTTACATTCTCCAGGCTCTTTTCCACTGGCAAAACATTTTTGGATTTCACCTATTACCTTTTCTGTTATATCAGCATTTACTTCGGTAGATAGACCTATTTCTGCAAAGACAACAATATCTCCGTCGTTAACTTCAAGGATATTGGGAAGAAAAGTTTGGTCCTCTATGTTATCATAGAATTCTTTTACATCTTCTAAACACCTTTTACTAATTCCCAAACAAACTTTTCTTCCTTCGTCGTCTATAAACTTTTTTTCCTCTTTGTTATACTCTGGAAAGCAGTGTATAGAGATAAAAATTACCGGTTTTCTTAGCTTTTTAGCGATTCCTTTACCTATGTATGATAAGTTAAAGTAGCTATACTTTCTCAGTCGAGAAAGTTTTCTATTTATTTTTTTCACAATTTCTGATGCAATTTCTCTCTGTGTTTTTGTTTCTAAGTCTTCTATTTCATCCGTTGCCATTTCTAAGCTTTCCGAGAGTTCTTCTTCTATTCCGGGAGCGACTAAAGCAACTTTTATTTCTGAGTCTCCAAATACCGTTCCGAATGATAAAACGCTACACAGGATAGCTATAATTATTTTCTTCTTCATTTTGTCTCTCCTTGGTACTCTTTTACGTATTCAAATTCAACACTGTCTTTATGCCATTTTAGTTTGGCATTTGTCCATTTTAGATCTGGATAGAGTTTGTAGAGGTTTTCTTTAGCAATTGATCTAAATCTTGATGTAGGAATCTTGTACTCTATTTTTACTTGACAGCTTGCAGGTGAAATAAACAAAGTTTTTACCTGGGAATGAGGAATTGAGAGGACATCTTTGTAGCTTTCGCAAGCATTTTTCATTATCTTCTCTTTCTTTTCTACAGTGATAACGTATCTGTCATCCATTTTCTTTATAGGAAGATTTGTGTAGCTTTTTAATTCTTTTAATGCATACTTATCAAAGTCAAAGGGGGTTTTGTATTCAACTTCAACGTCTACTGTCCAACCTTCGCTGTCGGCAGTCAGGGATTCTTCAGGACTTTTTAGTTTGTAATCCACTTTCTCTATAGTGGCGTTTTTAGGAATATACTCTGTAGAAGTTATTAAATAGTTTTTTAATTTTTCTTTGAAGGATCCATCTTGACAATTTACAGATGTTCTAAACATGCCTTTTTCTACTTTACATCCTTTAAAGTTTGACAAGGGAATATCTTCTACTAAAAGAGAAAAGAATCTCTCTTGGCAGTTTCGAGATAGCCCTTTTTCTCTATTTCTCAGTAGATCGCAAACAGATCTTGACGGTATTTCAAACTGTATGAAACCATTCTTTTCTCGTAGATAACCCTCTTTAAGTATACTTTCCGGTAAAGTTAACTTCTGGTAGACTAAATTCTTTAATTCTTCTGGAGCCAAAATAGGATTTTTCTCTGCCTCAAAGTAAAAAAGATATTTTGAGTTTTTTCTTTTATAACCTTTAAAAGCAACTTTTAGTTTTTCATTTCTGTCTTGTAGGCTATCAGTTATTTCTTGTTCTATCCTTTTTTTAACAATTTCTATTAGCTTGAGGTTTTTCTTTTCTTTTTCTCCTAAGCCTTTGAGTTCAAAACGCCACTTTTTCCTTCCAGAAATCAGCTTTATCGGTATACCTTTCTCGTCAAGAAGAATCTCAAAAAGTTTTATTTTTCTACCTCTTTTGTATCCTAAAATATAGATAGTATTTCCTCTTTTTTCTGCCGTAGCTTTAATTAAAATTGGTTTATAAGGTTCGTATATGTAGAAATCTTTACCTTCTAAAGATTGATGATTTATTAAAGCTAAAATCAAAGTATCTACGTTAAGAACAGGAAATTTTTCTATTGCTATGTAGAATCTCTTTTTAGGGTTGTATATTAAAGCTTGTTGTTGTGGTCGGAAAATACCAACTCTTCTAAGAAAACGTTTCTTAAAGTCGGAAAGGTCGTAACTTACTTTAAAGATTCCCTTTCCTGTTTTGAAAACTATAATTCTCCCACGGTTATCAAGAACAATTTCTTTTTGAGGAGCAAAGAAGGGTAATGATTGACTAACCTGAATATAGGAAGAAGAAAGAGTGTTTTCAGTTTTCTCCAAAAGTATCATTCCTACTGGTTCTTTATCCTTAGCAAGGTAATAAAAATACTTTATAAAGAAATGATTTTCTTCGTTAGCGAAAGAAGGATTAAGAAAAAATACACCAGTGATCGTTGATAGTAATAGTTTTCTTATCATTTTTCCCCTCCTTATTCTCTAACATCAAAGAGTTTTAAACCAAACTTTTCATCAGTGTCAATACTATTAACTACATAATGCCCTATCTTTAACTCTTTCTCACACACTTCTCCAGCTTGTATTTTGGAACATTCAACTTCATCGCTACCTGAGAAATACTTCCATATTTTTACCTTAAAATCGTAGAGAGAGCTTATATAGCCCGTTTCTGTCTTTTTAAAAACTTTTTTTACGTTAAAAACTTCAACCTTGATCTTTTCAGGAGCTTCTTCCACTATTACAAATATCTTTGGAGGAGAAGATTTTCTTAATTTGCTTAGAAGTTTTTTTGGATAGTATTCTACTTCTCTCTTTTCTCTAAAAGTTCCATATCTTAATAGATTAATTCCAGGAAGAGGAGTCAAACATTTAAATTCTACTGACACAGTTTCTTCTGAAGAGTTGGCATCGAAAAGATTTATAGCTTCTACTAATTTCTCTTCTGCTTCTTTATACCTCTTTTGAGATAGTAACTTTTGGGCTTTCTTGAAATTATCTATTGCTAACTTTTCATTTGAGCTAACAGGTGTGCACTCCTGAATGTTTAAAGCATTTGCGATTAAAGGTTGAGTAGTAAGGCAAAAGCTAATAAATAGGAAAAACTTTCTCATTTTTTCTCTCCTTGTTTTTGATTTATTTCAAAGGTTTTAAGGATTTGAGGCTTAACTACTAACCAAATGTAAAGAATTCCACTTTTGGGATCTTTCCACTTATCTTTTACTTCTGTTTCCTCGGGTAGAAAGTAGTACTCTCCTCTTAGTAAAGAATCGCAAGAAAACTTCTTACTATAGTTTCCTGAAAGGGCCTTTTTAACTCTTTTTTCACATATACTCTTAACGTAAACTTTAAATTGAAAGGCAAGTTCTGAAAGTGCTCTGAGCTTTGCAATTTCAACTTGTTCGTCTTCTTCGTATTTTGGTTCTGCCCATCCTATACTCCCGATAACTCCGCCTAAGAAAGGGTTATCAATCCATAATGGTCTTTCTGCGGAAAAGGCACTACTACAGAAAAGAATTAGTATTAGAGCAGAAGCTTTTTTATATACCCCCATTCTTTGTCTGCCTCTAATATTCACAACTAATCATAACAAATTATTGTAGGTAATTGATCTTTGCTTGTTACCCCTACCCAGTTTCCTGTTTCTATTTCTTGGAGTTTGTTTTCTATGTATTCCCTCAAGTTTTATTCTTTTTTAAAAAATCAATCATTTGGCTTCCCTGCTAGTTTCTTCTGTTTAAAAATTAACTTAATCTTTAGTAAGTATCACGATTGTTGATATTTTGAAACCTTATAAGAATAACTTTACAAAATCTCCTTCCTTATATTTTGTTCCCTGTGTTCTACGTATATTTCGTAGTCAGGATAAGTTTCTTTTATTTTTTTTGAAAGGAGTTCTACAAAAGCAACAGATCTGTGCTGTCCTCCAGTACAACCTATAGCAAAAGTAATGTATGCTTTCCCCTCTTTTTCATACATAGGAATGGTAAGCTTCACAAACTCAAAAATAAGATGAAAAATCTTTCTTGATTCCTCATGTTCCATTATGTAATCAACAACTTCTTTATCCATACCTGTTTTTGGGCGAAGGTGAGAAACAAAATGGGGGTTGGGTAAGAACCTTACATCAAAAACGTTATCGGCGGATGCAGGAATTCCGTACTTAAACCCAAAGGAGAGAAAGGTAATCTTCAAAGTAGGTTTTTCGTCAGCAAGAAGGTTCTTTATAAACCTTTTTAATTCATGGGTGTTCATAAAGGAGGTATCTATTATTAGGTGAGAAAGTTCTTTTACTGCTTCCAGAACTTCTTTTTCTTCGTCTATTAGGTTTTCTAAACTTTTGTTGGGACTGTATCTTTCAAAGGGGTGTGGGCGCCTTGTTTCACTAAAACGCTTTATGAGAACATCTTTTTGTGCTGTGAAGTACCAGATCTTTACTAAAGGAAACTGCTCTTTTAATTTCTTTAGTATTGTTGAAGCTGTTTTTCTAAAACCGGGGTTTCTAATATCAATTACTAAAGCTGCTTTTTCTATTTCTGGATTGTCTTCAATTAATAGTAAAAGGTTCGGTATAAGATCTGGTGGTATATTATCTATACAATAAAAACCAAGGTCTTCTAAGTGTTTCATGGCACTTGATTTTCCAGCACCTGATTCACCGGTGATAATGATTATCTCTTTTCCTTTCATTTCTCCACCTTGAAAACCTTTACGTCATTAAATAAAAATTCAGGAACGAAAAGTTTACCATTACAGTAATTAATATCGACAGGAGAGGTTATAACAACTTTTGACTTTAATTCTTTAACTTTTCCGTCTTTAAAGGAGTAGATTTTTCCTTCTGAGAAATCGGAAAAAAGAATGGTTCCATCGTTTAAAACGGTAACCCCATCAAGATTTGAAAACCCATAAGCTAAGGTTTTAATGCTTTTCTTATTAATATCTATTTCAAATAACTTTCCTTCTCCCCAACTTGCAACGACTAAATTTCCATTTTTCAGAAAAGCGAGTCCATTGGGCAGTTCCAGATTAGGACTTTTTAAAAAGATGGAAATTTCTAAAGTTTCAGTATCTATTCTGTATATAGTGTTAGTTTGGGTGTCGCTAACGTAAACGAATTTTTTTCCGTCGTAAGCAACATCGTTTAAAAACTGGGCATCTTTTACTTTTATCTTTTTTAAAACTTTACCGCTTTCAGAATTGGCAACAACTACAGTATCGATATCAGCTATAAATAACTTCTTGTTGGCAACAGCTATTCCCTTTGGAGCGTTTAGGTTGGATATAAACTTTTGGAGTTTCTTATCCTTGCCAAATATAGCAATAAATCCGTCACCATCTTTTTTAGCTGGATACGGTTTTCCTACGTTTGAAATGAAAATTTTTCCGTTAAAACACTCTACACTTTCGGGAGTTTCAAGTCCTTTTATGCTAAAGATTAAAAAAAGTAAACTTAGAGTTTTTACCCCCATTTCAACTTCTCTCTTAATGTTTGGTAGTAAGATTTTCTTGGGTCTCTTAAGATTAGAAGATCGTGAGGTGATCGTGTAATTTCTATAACGTCACCCTTTCTAAGCTCTATTCCTTCTTGCCCGTCGAAAATGACCATTACGGTTTCGTCTTTTGTTTTTAACCTTGCAGAAAGACATACGTTTCCTTCAAGAACTAAAGGTCTTAACGTTAAAGTGTGGGGACAAATAGGAGTAAGAAGCATTGCATTTAAAGTTGGCATTAAGATTGGTCCACCGGAAGAAAGAGAGTATGCTGTTGAACCTGTTGGGGTAGCTACTATAACTCCATCACCACGAAAAGTAGTAACGTACTTTCCATCGGCTTCAATTTCTATTTCAATTATTCTTGCTAAAATATCTCTCTTTATAGCTACTTCGTTGACACATCTATAAATGGAAACGTGTCCATTTTCCCTTAAAACTTTTACTCTAATTACAGGTCTATTCTCTAAGACAAATTCTCCGTTTAAAAGTCTTTCTAGACTTTCTTCTATTTCATCTATAGATACTTCTGTTAGAAAACCGAGCGTTCCAAAGTTTATTCCCAAGAGTGGAACCGGTCTTTTGTCAACAAGTTTTGCTACTGTCAAGAAAGTTCCATCGCCACCAAGAACAAGGATTACGTCTACTTTGTCAGGAAGCACTAATCTATCTACAACTTTTACATAAGGTTTGCAAGAATCTTTCGTGAGTTTACAGGTTTCTTCATCTGTAAAGAGTTTTACAGGATAGTCTTTTAACTTTTCTACTATCTGTTTTATCCCTTTTGCACTTTCGGGTTTTGTCGGATTGGCAATTAGACCTATACTCTTATAGGCTACTTTTCTTCCTTCTGTCATCACCGTCCACCTTTATTATCTTGCACATTTCGTAAATTCTTGATTCTGTCCTTTCATCAAATTTTGAAGCAAAGCTTTCGTCTGTTGAAACCTCAAATCTTAGGTTGGTTGTGATTATTGTGGGTAGGCTATTAACGTATCTATAGTTTATGATTGTTGCCAAAATGTCTCTTGCCCATTCTGTATTCCTTTCTGCACCAACATCATCTAAAACCAAAAGAGGAGTTTTCAAAACAGGTTCTAAAACTTCATAGCTTGATTCGTTCGTGTCAAAAGTGGTTTTTATATCTATAAGGAGGGTTCTAAAGTCGTAAAAAAGTCCCCTTAATCCTTTGTATTCTATAATGTTCCTTAAAGTAGCACTTGCTAAATGGGTTTTTCCTGTTCCGGGTGGTCCGTAAAGAAGAATTCCTCCTTTTACAAAAGGGAAAAGGTAAAAAAATTCTCTACACTCGTAAAGTGCTCTTAATTGATCTATAGTTTGAGGTTCGTAGTTTGAAAATTTGCACAATCTATATCTTAAAGGAATTCCGCTACTTTCTAGGTAGATTTTCTTAAACTTTTCAAATTGACACTTGCACCTTACGGCTTTACGTTCTCCACTTTTGTTTTCTATAATCCAACCACTACCACCACAAATTTTGCAGTTCAAGTTATGCTCCTTGAGTTTTCGGGATTACTTTAAAATTATAGTATCTGGGGAAGAAGGTGGACATTGTAAAGAAAGTTATAGAAGGAAAAAGGATATCTGAAGAAGAAGCTTTAGAGCTTTTAAAAGATTTTGATCTTTTAACCCTTGGTCAACTTGCAAATTTTGTAAGAAATAGGAAACATCCTGAAAAGGAAGTAACATTTGTAATAGATAGAAATATAAACTACACTAACGTTTGTGTATGTAAATGCCGTTTCTGTGCTTTTTACAGAAATAAAGAAGATAAAGACGCTTATGTAATAAGTAAGGAAGATCTTAGAAGGAAGATCCAAGAAACGGTAGATTTAGGTGGAACAGCTATTTTGTTGCAGGGAGGTCTTCATCCAGACTTAAATATTGAGTTCTATGAGGATCTTTTAAGGTTCATAAAATCTGAATTTCCCGAAATTCATATTCACGGTTTTTCGGCTCCAGAAATCCTTCATATATCAAAATTATCTGGGATTTCTATAGAAGAAACCATAAGGAGGTTAAAAGGAGCAGGACTTGGTTCTATTCCCGGTGGTGGTGCAGAAATCTTAGTAGATAGAGTAAGAGAAAAGATAGCTCCAAATAAGGCAAAAACTAAAGAGTGGCTTGAAGTTCATAGAGTAGCGCATGAAGTTGGTTTAAGGACTACTGCTACTATGATGTTTGGTAGTCTTGATACCGATGAGGATGTAGTTGAACATCTAAAGGTGATAAGAGATTTGCAGGACGAAACGGAAGGGTTTACAGCATTTATTCCTTGGAGTTTTCAACCGGACTACACAGAGCTTTCAAATGAAGTAAAAGAAAAAGCAAGTGGTGAAAGATATTTAAAGGTTCTAGCAGTATCTCGAATCTATCTTGATAACGTTGACAACATTCAGGCTTCATGGGTAACTCAAGGTGGAAAAATGGCACAGATAGCTTTAAAGTTTGGGGCAAACGATTTTGGATCTTTAATGATAGAGGAAAATGTCGTTGCAGCTACTGGAGTAAGATATAGACTACCTCTCTCTGAAATTGTAAGGCTTATAAAGGACGCTGGATTTACGCCAGTTCAAAGAGATACTCTTTACAGAAAGATAGCTTACTTTTGACGTTTCCCAAGTATTAAATCTTTTACAAATTTTACATAGTGTTTAAAAATAAATTCTACAATGTTAAAGCTTACGTACTCTATCTTGCACCCTATTGAGATAAATCTCTCCAGTTCTGTAATCCTTACAACTTGAACTCTTAAGATTTGAACGTCTTTAACAACGGATAGTTTTGTTCCCGGTTCAACTCTTTTTAGTTCACTTGAGGATGTTATTAGATTAACGCCGTTGAAACTAAGATCATGTATGTAAGCTTCTCCTACTTCTTTGCCGTCTATAAGTACTTTAAACTTTCCAGCGTATTCTGGACAGAAAGTGTATCTCTTAGAGAAACGCTTTTCTTCCAGTGGGCTATTTTCGATTTATACCACTAAAGAATCATCAGAGAAAAACTTTAGGGGAAGAGCTTTTACAAGAAAAGGCTCTCCTTTAAGGTTAAGGTCATTAATGAAAAGAAACTCTTTATTCTTTATGAGGTTTAACACTTCCGGAGGGGAAACATTTTTTACTACAAACTGATCTTCTTCCAGCTTTTCTAATTTGAAAAAAAAGAAAATAGGAATTTTCACTCTTAAACCTATTTTACACTTAATTTCTTGGAAAAAGAAACCACTGTACCTTCTATTTTCTATCATCTGTTACCTTTTCGAGAAGTTCTTCAAATAGTTCAGCAGCTTCCAGTACTTTCTTTTCAAGTTCTTGGAACTTATCACCTATTGAATCTTTGCTATTTTGAAGAGCTTCAATAATTTCCCCTGCAATTTTGTAGCAGTCCTCTATAACGCTTTCAAGTTGATTGGATATTTCAGGTAAACCATCTACTTTGAAACTCTTGAGTTCTTTGTGTAGCCACTTTCTAATTTCTGAATTTTCAAACTGAGGAATTTCTCTTATTGTTGGAAGTTTAGCCACCCAGTCTGAGAAGAGTTCCATACCTTTGATAATTGTTGAAATGAGTTTTCCAATGTCAAACTTAGAAATGTTTTCGTGAACAGACTTAACAGAAGCCCTTGTCCTGTATATCGTAGACTCTAATTTCTTGAATACTTCGTTGAACCTATCAATTTCGTTGTTAATTGAGGATACATTTTCTTTTACTGTATCAAGAGCTCCCAATTGCTGTTTAAGAGTAAACAGAATGTTATCGGTTACCTCAGATAAAGATTCAACCTTTGTCCTGATTTTTACAAGCACCTCCTCAGTTTTGGCCATTTCTCCTTTAACCTTCATTGCTTCATTGGCTCTCTTTTCAAGGTCTTGAGAGAATTTTTCTATAAGATGGATAATGTTATTGACTATGTTTCCTATTTCTTCTGCGGAACTTACTGTTCTTGTAGCAAGCTTTCTTACTTCTTCAGCAACTACTGCAAAACCGCGTCCAGCCTCTCCAGCTCTTGCAGCCTCAATAGCAGCATTTAGGGCAAGTAGGTTTGTTTGGTCTGCAATGTTTTTTATCGTTTCCACGACGTTTTGAATTGTGGTAGAACCTTTCTGAAGATCTTCGATTTTGTTCCTTAACTTTATGACTTTATCGGCCAATTCCTGCACGTCGCTTACAGATTTAGAGACTATGTTGGCACCTTTTTGGGTTTCGCATTCCACTTCTTCAACTTCCTTTCCTGCTGTTTTTAAGAGCTTGTTAATGTCTGATATGGAATTTGCAAGAACTTCAGAAGATATTGAAAGTTCTACAAACTTTTCTTTTATATCTTTGCTCTTAATGTCGGTGTTAAATAGCTCCATAATTAAGAGGCTTGCGTCTGTGGAAACTTTTGCAGAGAGTTTCTCTAGCTCTTCGAATGTATTCTTTATCCATCCTAAGAACTTATCAAATTCCTTTGCAAGAAGTCCAAGTTCATCATCCTTATCTATAGAAAGTCTCTTAGTTAGATTTCCTTTTTCAATTTCTCTCATTGTTCTTGTCATTGCTTGAATTGGCATAACGATAGCTCTGTAAGAGCTGAATGCACCAATTCCAATTATTATCAAGCTGAAAAGAGGAATTATTCTTACAAGGAAACTTACGGAAGAAAGGATACTGTTTGCTTCTTCTTCTACTTTTTCTTTTATATTTTTGAGAGTTCTTTCTTTCTGAGAAAGTTCTTTAATCAAGACTTCATGGTCTACGTTTCCTTTCTTTATCTCTGAAACTGCAGAAAGTAAAATTGAGTAAGCTTGTGTAGCTTTAGGATTATCAAACTCTGTTAGCCTTGCTAAATCTCTCTGAATGTTTTCCTCGACGGTTTTATCTGGAAAGAGTATATAGCTCTTTAAGTCAGCAATGTCTTTTTCAACGCTTAGTATAGTTTTTGAAAGCTCGTTCTGGTTTTTGAAGCTAAGTAGTTTGAAGTGGATAAACTCTGTAAGGAAGAGTATCATCATAACTTCTACGACGAGAGAAACAAAAAGTTTAGTCTTTATTTTCATGCCTCACTCCTTGAAATTGCTGGCCTAGCCTATACTTAAACTATATTACCAAATCTTCTTCTTTATTTGTATATAATTCTCAAACTTTTAACAGGAGGAGGCTCTTTGAAGTTTAAACTCAAAATTGAGAAGCTTGTTTACGGTGGTAAAGGGCTTGGGAGAGTTAACGGTAGGGCTGTTTTTGTTCCTTTTGTTGCTCCAAATGATGTAGTTTTAGTTGAAGAAGTAGTAAGAAAAAGTGGATATAGTGAAGCTAGGGTAGTTGAAATCTTAAAACCCTCGGAGTTTAGAACAAAACCTTTATGTCCTTACTTTGGAAAGTGTGGTGGGTGTGATTGGCAGCATATAAAGTACGAGAGCCAGGTAAAGTTTAAAAGGGATATATTGGAAGAGAACCTTCAAAAAATAGGGAAGATAAAAAAGCCCAACATTGATGAAGTAATTTCATCTGCTTCTTGTTGGAATTACCGGAATAGAGCACAACTAAAGGTCAAAGATGGTAAGGTTGGTTTTTTTGCAAAACACAGTCATAACATTGTTGATATAGATAGATGTTTGCTTCTAAAGGAAGATATCCAAGATGTAATGCCGAAGCTTAAAAGACTCTTAAGAGAGCTTCCAACAGAGCCTTCCGAATTTCATATCTACTCTTCTTCAAAAGGTGAAGTTCTTTTAAAGATTGTTTATCAAGGAAAGTTCAAGAAGATAAATCTTACTCTGCAAAGAATAAAGGAAATCTTAAAGCTTAACATTGTCGGTTTTGGTATTTATAAGGTAGGGACAGAAGGTTATCCGGAAAGAATCAAGTTTTTTGGTAGAGACTTTACTTATGAAACGGTTGGAAAGTTTAAGTTTAGAGTAAGCGCAGATTCTTTTTTCCAAGTAAACATTTTCCAGCTTGAGAACTTAACAGATAGAGTTTCTAGGGCGGCAATGGAATATCAGTTTAACTTAGCAGCAGACCTTTACTGTGGAGTTGGAACGTTAACAATTCCTGTTGGCAGATACGTTCATAAAGCTTTTGGGGTAGAAGCTAACTTTTCTGCTATTAGCGATGCTCTCTACAATAAAGATATAAACGGACTTAGGAACATAACTTTCTACTGTAGAGAAACAGAGGAAGGACTTGATATAGTAAAAGAATACTGTCCTGATCTTGTTGTAGTCGATCCTCCAAGAAGTGGTTTAAGCCAAAAGGTTGTAAGAGAAATTGCAAATCTTCCGAAGATTAAGAAAATAGTTTACGTTTCCTGCAATCCTTCAACCCTTGCAAGAGACATAGCCCTTTTCCACCAGTATGGAATAAACATGGAAAGGGCAAAGCTGATAGATATGTTCCCACAAACTTACCATGTTGAAACAATAGCATTTTTAAGGAAGGTAAGATGATGTTGAGAGTAAAACTTTTTGGAGTAGAGTTTGAAAATCCTGTGTGGACTGCGTCTGGAACGTTTGGGTTTGGTCTTGAGTATGCGCCTTATCTTGACTTAAACAAAGTTGGGGCGGTTTGTGTAAAAGGTCTTTCAATAAACCCACGGCAAGGAAATGAGCCACCGAGAATTTGGGAAACCCCTTGTGGAATGCTTAATGCGATAGGACTTCAAAATCCGGGAGTTAAATACTTTGTTGAAAAAATTGTTCCGGAACTTAAGAAGTACAAAACAAAAGTGATTGCAAACATCTACGGTTCGACAGTTGAAGAGTACGTTGCCGTTGCTAAAGAGTTAAAAGGCATAGATGGAGTTGATGCGATAGAACTTAACATCTCTTGTCCAAATGTTAAAAAAGGAGGATTGGCATTTGGAGTTGACCCGGTTGAGGCTGCAAGGCTTACTGAAGCTGTGAAGAAAAACACTGATAAACCTGTAATAGTAAAGCTTTCGCCCAACGTTACGGATGTAGTAGAAATTGCCAAAGCTGTGGAAAGTGCAGGAGCCGATGCTCTTTCAGCTATTAACACCCTTCTTGGAATGGCGATAGACATTTATAAAAGGAAACCAAAACTAAAGAACAAGTTTGGAGGTTTATCCGGTCCTGCAATAAAACCTGTTGCAGTTAGAATGGTTTACCAAGTTTCAAAGGCTGTAAATATACCAGTCATAGGTATAGGTGGTATTTCTACTTGGGAAGATGCAGTTGAGTTTTTCCTTGCAGGAGCTTCTGCAGTACAGGTTGGTACTGCAAACTTTTTTAATCCAAAGGCAGTAGAGGAGATAGTTGAAGGACTAGAGAACTATTTAAAGGAAATGGGATATAGTAGCATTGAAGATCTTGTTGGAGATTTAAAGGAAGAGTAGTTCCCGTTGCGGGAACTACCATAATTCTTTACGTATGATTATTTCGTCTCTCTGAGGACCGGTTGAAATCATTGGAATTTCGGTTTCTAAGTAATCTTCGATAAATCTTATAAAGTTTTGAGCCTCTTTTGGTAAGTTCTCAAACTTTTTAATGTGGGTTGTCTCTGTTTTCCAGCCGGGTAAAGTTTCGTAAATCGGTTCAACCTGATTAAGTTCTTTTGCTGTTGATGGGAAGTAGTCAATTTTCTTTCCGTTTATAGAGTATCCAACACATACCTTTATTTCGTCAAAAGCATCTAAAACATCAAGTTTTGTAATTATCAGACCGTCAAGGTCATTTACCATTTTTGAGAACTTTAGGGAAAAGAGGTCTAACCAACCACATCTTCTTGGTCTTCCAGTAGTAGAACCGTATTCATGTCCTCTTGCCCTTAAAAGTTCTCCCACGTTGTCCTTTAATTCTGTTGGGAATGGACCACCACCTACTCTTGTGGTGTAAGCCTTTGCAATTCCAAATATTTTCTTGATTTTCTTGGGACTTATTCCTGTTCCAGAGGATATTCCAAGAGATGAAGAGTTAGAAGATGTAACGTAAGGGTATGTTCCTATATCTATGTCAAGTAAGGTTGCCTGAGCGCCTTCAAAAAGAACTCTTTCTCCATCATCTATTGCGTTATTTAGTATGGAAACTGTATCAGTGATGAAATCTTGGAGCTTTTCATAAGTTTTCACAGTGTTTGTGTATATTTCGTCAAAATTAAAGTTTACTTCATAGTTGTAAACGTGCTTTAAAGTTAACTCTTTTTCCCTTATGTTCCATTTCAATTTCTCTTTGAAAGTTTCTTCATCTTTAAGGTCTGCAATCCTTATTCCGACCCTTCCAGCCTTGTCTCTATAAGCTGGGCCAATTCCTTTTAGAGTTGTTCCAATTGACTTGTTTCCTTTTAGTTTTTCAGCTGCTGCATCAAGAGCTTTATGGTAAGGGAATATTATGTGTGCCCTCTCACTGACAAAGATTCTTCCTTCAACGGAGATTTTTGCGTTTCTTACCAGTTCGACCTCTTTCAGTAATCCTTCAAGGTCTATTACCATTCCGTTTCCGAGGACGCACTTTTTCCCTTCGTGAAGTATTCCGGAGGGGAGAAGGTGGAGGATATATTTCTTACCGTCGACTACGACTGTATGACCAGCGTTGTTTCCTCCTTGAAACCTTACAATGAAATCTACTTTCTCAGAGAGAATGTCAACTATCTTTCCTTTTCCTTCATCGCCCCATTGGGTTCCGACAATTGCAAGTGTAGACATTAAACCGCCTCCTCAAAAGCTATTGGTAAGTTCGTCAATTGTTATTTTAATAGGTTCTTGCTTTTCCCTTACAAAGAGTAGACACTCATCCTCTTTTAATCCTTCAGCGTTTAGGACAATAACTTTTTCATAACCTTTATTGAAGGCTACTTTCAAAGAGCTTTTTAAATCCCGTTCTACAATGTCCCTTGCAACAGAGTATCCTTTCTTTCTCAAGGTTTTGGCGATCTTGTGTGCTTTGAAAAGCTCTTTTTTTAGATCAACTATGTAAAAGTCAAGCTTCTGGCTTGCCTTTAACACTCCTTTTTTTTCCAAAAGTTCTTGTATAGCATCTATGTTTAAAGCTATTCCCGTTGCAGGGAGAGGTCTTCCAAACTTTGCTAAAAGTTCGTTGTATCTTCCTCCACCACCAAGAGAGAAGCCAAAAAGAGGATGAAAAACTTCAAAAGTAACCCCTGTATGATATTCCATTCCTCTTTTCTCTGAAAGGTCAAAGATTACCTTTTTCTCAAATCCATAAGTCTTGAGAATGGAAACCATCTCCTTTAAGGAAAGGACAGCTTTTTGGGATTTTTCATTTTTAAAAATTTTCAAAGCTTCGTCTAAGACCTCTTCCTTGCCGTAAAGTTCTAAAAGGACTTCTATTTTTCTCTTTTTGTCGTTTTCTATTCCTCTTTCTTCAATAAAAATCTCAATTCCCGATAAATCTTTGTGTCTTAAAAGTTTTATGAAGGTATCTTTGTCATCTATCTCAAGTTCTTCAATTACTCCTTCTATAAATTCACTGCTTCCTATATCTATCTGAAAAGACTTTAATCCTAAGTTCTCCAAGACGTTTACAACGATCGCTACTATTTCAGCGTCGGCTTCAACGTGTGGGACTCCTATAAGTTCTATACCAAACTGAAACTGTTCTCTATCGGAGTCTATGTCTCTAAAGATTTTTCCCTTGTAAAAAAATCTAAAAGGGGGTTCATCATCTTTAAAAGAAGATGCAACAATTTTTGCAACTTGAGGAGTGAAGTCTGGTCTAACAGCCATTAACTTTCCTGTAAACCTGTCTACAAGTTTAAAACTCACTTCTTCAAGGTCTTCACCTACAATCTTAAAGGTGGAAAGGTACTCTATAGTGGGAGGAGAAATTTCCCTATATCCCCAAAGGGATACAACTTTTTCTATTTTTCTTTGTATTGCCTCTCTAACCTTTGTTTCATCCTGCAAAAGGGTTTTAAAACCTTTGGGTATTTCTGTCTTTACCATCTTACAGTCCCAATGCCTTTACTATTTCGTTCTTGTCTGCTGGTAAAGTAAGTGGTTCTACTCCAATGGACATCGCGGTATCTGGATCTTTAAGTCCGTGTCCTGTGAGCGTGCAAACTATTACGTCGCCTTTTTCAAACATTCCTTTCTCTCTTGCACACTTTATTACTCCAGCAATTGAAGCAGCAGATGCAGGTTCGCAAAAGATTCCTTCAGTTCTTGCCACAAGTCTGTAAGCTTCTAAGATTTCTTCATCCGTTACCATATCTATGAAACCGCCAGATTCTTTAGCAGCGTTAACAGCTCCTTCCCAGCTTGCAGGATTTCCAATTCTAATAGCAGTAGCTATGGTTTCAGGATTTTTCACAGGATGTCCAAGAACGATTGGTGCAGCTCCAGCAGCCTGCCAACCACACATTTTAGGTTTTGAGTCAACTTTACCGGCTTTAAAATATTCTTTATATCCCATCCAGTAAGCTGTGATGTTTCCAGCATTCCCTACAGGAATGAAGTGGTAATCTGGAGCTCTTCCAAGTTGCTGGCAAACTTCAAACGCAGCAGTTTTTTGTCCTTGGAGTCTGTAAGGATTTATGGAGTTAACAATTGTAATCGGATATTCAGCTCCAATTTCTCTAACTATTTCAAGAGCTTCGTCAAAGTTTCCTTTTATCTGAACAACATTTGCTCCATACATTACTGCCTGAGAAAGCTTTCCAAGTGCTATTTTTCCTTCAGGAATTAAAACAACTGCTTTTAGACCCGCCTTTGCTGCGTACGCTGCGGCAGAAGCGGATGTATTTCCGGTGGAAGCGCAAATTACTGCTTTTGCACCTTCTTCAACGGCCTTTGAAACGGCCATAGTCATTCCTCTATCTTTAAAAGAACCGGTAGGGTTAAGACCTTCAAACTTTAGATAAAGTTTTATTCCTGGCTTTATCTCATTTGCAAGATTGTTCGCTTTAATAAGTGGAGTATTTCCTTCAAGTAGTGTTATTACAGGTGTTTTTTCAGAAACGGGTAAAAAATCTCTAAACTCTTCTATAACACCTCTCCACTTTTTCATTAGTTTCCTCCAAAAACTTTTGAATATGTAGGGGAAATTCTATCACCTAAAATCTATTTACTTATGATAAGATTTACGCCAAAGAAAAAGTAGGAGGCAATATGTTTGAGGGCATTTACGTTGCCATTCCAACGCCTTTTAAAAATGGAAAAGTTGATGAGAAGGCTTTAAAGGATCATTTAAATTTCCTAATAGAAAATGGAGTTGATGGAATTGTTCCTTGTGGAACAACAGGTGAGAGTGCAACTCTTTCTTACGAAGAACATGAAGAGGTAATAGCTTTAACGGTTGAGGAGTGTAGAGGAAAAGTAAAAGTTATTGCTGGAACAGGTTCAAACTCCACTGAAGAAGCCATAAGACTTACAAAGTTTGCAGAAAAAATAGGGGCTGATGGTGCTCTTCTTATAACTCCTTACTATAACAAACCTAACCAGGAAGGACTCTACTTACACTTTAAAAAGGTAGCTGAATCTGTAAACATTCCAATAGTTCTTTATAACGTTCCTGGAAGAACTGGCGTTAACATGCTACCAGAAACTGTGGCAAGACTTTCTGAAATAGAAAACATAGTAGCGATAAAAGAAGCAACAGGCGATATGAACGTAACAACCGAGATAGTTAGACTTTGTGGAGAAAAAATAACAGTCCTTTCAGGAGATGACTTAACATTCTTCCCTCTCCTTTCTGTTGGGGCAAAAGGTGTAATTTCCGTTACTGCTAACATCGTTCCTGGCAAAATGGTTAAAATGTACAAAAACTTCGTAGATGGAAAAATAAAAGAAGCAATGGATCTCCACTTTGAAATTTATCCACTTTCAAAAGTTCTCTTTATAGACACAAACCCAATTCCTGTTAAAACTGCCCTTTACTTTATGGGAAGAATGGAGAAGGAATTTAGGCTTCCATTGTGTCCTACTTCCATAGAGAAGGAAGCTAAAATTAGAGAGGTTTTAACCAACTTAGGAGTTATATGATGGCAATTTCAGACTATAGGGACTTGGAAAGGCTTTTCCATTACTTTGAGATAAGGGAAAAGGATAGAAAGAATATGCAATTTTTGGGAAAGATTCTTTTACCTTACGAAGAGGAGTTTGCAGAAGCTTTCTACAATAACTTGATGAAATTTGAGGACATAAAAGAGTACTTACCGAAAGATAAGATAGATAGACTTAAACAGACAATAAAAGAGTGGTACAGAAAGCTTTTTTCCGGAAACTATGATTCTGAGTACCTTCTTTATCTTCTTAGGGTAGCTAAAGTTCACGTGGAGGAAGCGATACCTCCTCACTACATCATTATTGCTATGAACTTTGTTGGAAGATTTTGTACAAGAAGAGTGGCAAGATTTTTCTCTCAGCAAGCTAAGGAATTTCTAAATAGTAAAGAAAGAACTGATAAATATCACGATGGGGAAAAGGAAATAATAGAAGACTTTATCCTAGATGAAGTTTTTGAAAGGATGGAAGACTTAAACAGGTCTTTACGGAAGTTTTTAGCTTTAAATGAAGATATTTTGTTTTCCTACTATATAGATTCAGAGCTTAGAACGCTCCTAAATGCAACAAAACTAGAAAGGTTTACTATTTCTTTTAGTAAAAAGTTCGCAATATTTATGGATATTGCTATTCTTTTGGGGCTTATGTTCCTTGCAATCTTTGTAATCGGTCTGTTTGCTATGGATATATCTCACATATTCCACGGAAACCTTGCTCACGGTCTTATTGCTGCTCTTGGTGATCTTCTAATCTTGTGGACAGTACTAGAGCTTCTTAACAGTGAAATCAAGTTTATGCTTGGTGGAGAGCTTGCTGTTAGTGCTTTTGTAAGTGTTGCTCTTGCTGCTACCATTAGAGAAGCGTTGGTTGCCTCACTCGAACACACAAAACCTATAGAGTTTAAGTTGGGAATAGGTGCCTTAATACTCATTCTAGGAATAGTTTTTGGAATAGTTAAATGGTTTGAATTGAAAAAAGAGAAAAAGAGGGGTTAACTTATGGTTAAAGTAGCTGTTCTTGGTGCTGAAGGAAGAATGGGAAACTTAATTGCAAATCTTGTTTTAGAAGATAAAGATCTAAAGCTTGTTGGAGTTACAGAAAAGCCAGATTCTAACGTTATAGGGAAAGACTTTGTAAAGGGTGTAAAGTTTTATTCTTCCATAAGAGAAATACCGGAAAAACCAGATGTTATTATTGACTTTACTACTCCTGCTGCAACTCTTTCCCTTTTAGAAGAAGCAAAAGATTTAAATATTGCTCTTGTTATAGGGACAACGGGTTTTAAAAAAGAGGAAAAGAAGAAGATAGAGGAAGTGGCGAAGTTTATTCCAATTGTTTTCTCTCCTAATATGAGTCTTGGGGTAAACCTCCTTTTTAAACTTGTCGCTGAAGTTACGAAAGCCCTAAAAGACAAAGGGTATGATATTGAAATATTTGAAATTCACCATAGGTTCAAAAAGGATGCTCCTTCTGGAACTGCAATGAGGCTTGCTGAAATAATTGCTGAAAACCTTGGAAAGGATTTGGATGAGATAGCCGTTTACGGTAGAAAAGGGATTGTTGGAGAAAGAAAACAAAATGAACTTGGAGTTTTTGCTGCAAGAATGGGAGACGTTGTTGGAGACCATACGGTATTTTTTGCAACACTTGGGGAAAGACTTGAACTTACCCATAGAGCTACAAGTCGTGAGACTTTCGCGAGAGGAGCGATAGTCGCTGCAAAGTGGGTTGTAGGTAAAGAACCGGGACTTTACAACATGTTTGATGTTTTGGGGATTTGATGAAAAAGGTTATTTTGGCGAATAAATGGGAGGTTATATGTTTGAAGTCATTCCAGCAGTTGACATAAAAGGCGGAAAATGTGTAAGGCTCTATCAGGGAAGAGCTGATCAGGAGAAGGTCTATTTTGAGAACCCTGTTGAAGTTGCCAAAAAGTGGAAAAGTGAAGGAGCTAGAAGAATTCACGTTGTTGATCTTGATGGGGCTTTTGAAGGAATTCCAAAGAACATAAAAATTGTTGAGGAAATAGTGAAAAGTGTTAGTGTCCCAATTCAGTTTGGGGGAGGAGTTAGAACTATTGAAGCTTTGGATAGGCTTTTCTCAATTGGAGTCGATAGAGTCGTTGTTGGGACTGTTGCAGTAGAAGAACCAGAACTTTTTGAAAGAATGGTCAAAAAGTATCCAGGAAAGATTGTTCTTGGAATAGATGCAAAAGGCGGAATGGTTACAGCAAGAGGTTGGGTTGAAGTAACGAAGATACCTGCAATTGAGCTTGCTAAAAAGTACGACGAAATGGATATATGGGGCTTTGTTTATACGGACATTTCAAGAGATGGAACTTTAACAAGTCCAAACTTTGAAGAAGTGGAGAAGTTTGCAAAAAGCGTTAAAAAGCCTGTAATAGCCTCTGGTGGCGTTTCTAAACTGGAGGATATCATCAAACTTTCAGGGATTAAGAATGTGGTTGGAGCAATAGTAGGTAAGGCTCTTTATGAAGGGAAAATATCTTTAAGGGAATGTCTTGAAAATTTAGGAGTTTAATTGTTTTGGTAAGATAACCTTGGTATTTAGTACTTAAAAAGATTTCATAAAAATTTTAAAAATTAGGAAAATAGGAAAAATAAAGCGGGGAATGATATTAAAGACAGTAAAATGAACAGGTCGAAGCTTGTTTTAGTGGCTTTATTTCTGATCTTTTTCCAAGTTATTGTTTCAAGTCTCTTATATAAGCTTTTAAAGTATTTCGATGTATATCCTAATATTGATTATAGATTTTGTTATATCTTCTGTTCCTATTTTCATTTTGTTTTGGGTAGGTAGTTCTTCTAGTAATACGGCTTCCGGAAATGCTGATGATCCTCTGAAAAAAGCTTCAGTGGGATTTGTAACCTCTTTCCTAATTTTTATGTACTTTGTTTTTTTGGTAACAGGAATACTTTTTAAGCTTGGTGATTGGCTTACTGGATTATTTACAACTACTTTTGAAGAAAAAATAATATTTTGGCGTTTGACAGAACATATAGACGTATCTGTAGTAATTTTGGCATTTGTGGTGTATATAGTTTGGAAAAATATTAAAAAAGGATTTGAAATCAAAAAATTCCTTGCAATGCTTTTAGTGATTCCCATATTTTTCTTCCTAGGTGTAGCCTTTTTCTTATCAGCTGTTTATAATGCTAAAGACTTAAAAGCATATTACACAGTCGGTAAAGAAGCTTTTTATGAACCTTGTACATTCCAAGGGTTAGTAATTAAGCATGGTGGCAGAGGGAGTGGTACTCGTTTTTACGCAAAATGTGGGGAAAAAGAAGAAGTGTATTTATCTACATCTTTTTTTGCAAAAGTCATTTGTAAAACAGGAAAAGACAAGGTAGGTTCTTATCTTAGGTGCAATAAATTAAAAGGAAAGAAGGTTTTTCTAATAAGATCACTGTATAGCAATACTGTCTATGGTTTAAAGCTTGCAGAGTTAGAGTAGTTAAGTTAGCACTTTTTTTCCACTACCCTTAATTTTGCACTTCTTGATGCAGGATTTTCTCTTATTTCTTCTTCCGTTGGTTCTACAGGTTTCTTTGTTACTACTCTAAACCCTTCAAGGTTTCTTAAGATGCTTTTTACAAGCCTATCTTCTAAGGAATGAAAGGTTATAACGGCTATCCTACCGTTACAGGCAACATAGTTTGCAGCTTCAGGAATTCCTTCTTCTATTTCTTGAAATTCTTTGTTTACGTATATCCTTATAGCTTGGAATGTTTTAATTGCTGGATGTTTCTTTCTACCTACCCAAAGTTTTTTTGGAATAACCTCTTCAACGATTTTTGCAAGTTCTAAGGTTGTTTCAATTGGTTTCTTCTTTCTTCTTCTTACAATTTCCCTAGCGATTTTTCTTGCAAATTTCTCCTCTCCATATCTAAAGATAATATCGGCAAGTTCCTTTTCAGAAAGTTCATTGACCACATCCTTTGCAGTAAGTTTTTGCCTTTTGTCCATTCTCATATCAAGAGGTTGTTCTTCCCAAACTGTAAAACCTCTGTTCCCTCTTAAGTGGAAATGGGAAACCCCAAGGTCAAAAAGGACTCCATTTACTTCCTCTATTCCTTCAGCTTCAAGGACTTCTCCAATTTGGGAAAAGTTCGCGTGGTAGATAGAAATTCTGTCTTGGTATTTTTCAAGTCTTTTCATTGCCCTCTCAATTGCTTCTTCATCTCTATCTATTGCGATAACCTTGTTTTTAGGATTTGCCTTTAAAATTGCTTCTGTATGACCTCCTCCACCTAAAGTAGCATCAACAAAGATTCCTCCTTCCTTAGCTTTTAAGTATTCTATTGATTCCTTTAAAAGAACCGGCGGGTGGTATATTTCCTTTTCCATTCTGTTTACTCCAAGCTTTTATATAGATTTTAAAGGTATTTTAAAATTTAATAAGGACTCTTTCTTTTGGGAGGATTGCACAGTGAGAAATCTTGTAAGGTTTCTTATTACACTTTCCATCTTACTGGCTTCTACCTTAGGTTCTTATGGGGAAGAAGAAAAGCTTAAAACTTCGTTTATTCTTTCTGTTTCAGGTTTTAAAGATAAGGAAGGAGACGATATAAAGTTCACAGACACCATTTTAAGACTTTACAAGAAAGAAGATCAAATTTCTTTTGATGTTGGTTTGGGTTCCATAGTTCAACCTTCGGTTTCTGGCTGGAGTGATAAAGAAAATATTTCGACTGTTGGAGATAAATTCGGTATCGTATGGGGATATTTAACTTTAAAACCTTTGGAAAAGCTGAAAGTAGATGTTGGAGCTTTTGGTTCGTTAGTTGGTTATACTACGGGGGCTACCTTTTACAATCCGAACATATCTTTTAGCTTTCTTGGATGTTCTCAACCTTTCTTTTATAGGGCAGTAAGAGTTACCTATCAAGTAGAAGATGACCTTTCTTTCTACGGAACTTACGCAAGAGGGAAGGAGTTAAACGGGAACGATAATGACCACGCCCATTCTTTTGGGGTAATTGGAAAAGAAATGGGAATTGACTACGTTGTTTCTTACTTTGATTATTCAGCTTTCAAAAACATTTTTGATGTTGTCTTATCAACTTCTTCAGATGATTTCCTTTTTAACTACTGGGAGAAAGTTACTCTTGCTCTAAATATAGATTACCAGTGGCTTGACGGAAGTAGTAAGGATAGTTTCGGCTTTGCCTTTTGGGTAGTTCCTGAGAAAGGAAGATATTCCCTACCTTTAAGGTTTGAATATGAAAACGACTTTGGAGGCTCTAACATCTTTACCAATGACGGAGGATATCTTTACTCCATTACAGTTACTCCAACTTATAAGCTTTCTGATACAACAAAGCTAAGAGTAGAGTTTGTCCACTCGGGAGGTTCTATTTCTAACGACATAGTAGTTTTTCAGGTGCTCTACCTTTTAAGGTAGTTTTAAAATTATTTTGTTAAAATAACTTTATGGAGTCCTTAACAAAAAGTTATCCTTGGGTAAAGAGAAAAAAGGCTTATTGGATTTGGCTTAATACGGTAGGAAGGTTAATAGCTACCATTTGTAGGTTAAGAGTATTTGGAAGAGAAAATATTCCTGAGAATGGGAAAGTTCTCCTTGTTGCAAATCATAGAAGTTATTTGGACCCTCCCCTTGTTGCTTACGCTGTAAAAAAAAGACCTGTCTTTTTCATGGCAAAGTCGGAACTTTTTGATATGCCAGTTTTGGGAAGTTTAATAAAACTTTGGGGGAATGCCTTCCCTGTAAAGAGGGGGAAAGCAGACTTAAAAGCTTTGAAAACTGCTTTGGAGATTTTGGAAAAAGAAGAACTTGTTTGTATTTTTCCTGAAGGGCAAAGATCTCCTGCTGGAAAGTTTGTAAGGCCTAAATGGGGCGCCGGAATGGTAGCTTTAAAAGCAAAGGTGCCTATTGTTCCCTGTCTTATAGAAGGAAGTGAGAAGCTGATAGGTAAGGAAAAACTATTTAGTGGTGTTCCAAAAGTTAGTATTAGCTTTGGAAAGCCTTTTTACATAGATTTAGAAGATAGTAAGGAAAACTACCAGAAAGCTGCTGATATACTTATGGAGAAGATAAAGGAGCTAAGGAAGTGGAAATAAAGGTAGCAAAAAGTGCTGGGTTTTGTTGGGGAGTAAAAAGGGCTGTAAACATTGCCGTTAATTCTATCGGAAAAACCGCCAAAACTTACTGCTTGGGTGAACTTATACATAACAGGCGGGAAATAGAAAGACTACAGAGACTTGGAATGGAATTCATTGAGGATATGGAAAAGTTGGAACCTGGTAATACGGTTGTAATCCGTTCTCATGGCGTAGATCCAAAAGTTTTGGATTTTTTAAAAAGAAAAGGACTAAGCGTTGTTGATACCACCTGTCCTTTTGTTAAAGACGTCCACGATAAAGTAATAAAGCTAGAGAAAGAAGGTTATCCCGTTCTAATCTTAGGAAATCCAAATCATCCAGAAGTAATAGGGATTGCTGGACATGTGAAGAAAAATCCGATGATAGTAAGTTCTCTTAAGGAACTTGAGGAACTGCCAAACTTTCCTAAACTTGGAGTTGTTTGCCAAACGACTCTTAATATGAACTTTTTCAAAGAAGCCATTTCTATTCTATCCTTGAAAGTTAAGGAGCTAAAGGTTTACAATACTATATGTAAAGCTACTTCAGTAAGACAAAAAGAAGCAAGGGAACTTGCTAAATCTGTTGATGTAATGCTTATTGTTGGAGGGAGGAACAGTTCAAATACAACCAAGCTTTATCAAATTTCAAAAAGCGTAAACGAAAGAAGCTACCATATTGAATCTAAGGAAGAAGTAAGTAAAAGTTGGTTTGTAGGAGCAAGAAGCGTAGGAATTACTGCAGGGGCTTCAACACCCCAGTGGGTTATAAAAGAGGTTATAGATTATATTAAAGACTTATGTAAAGGGGGAGAGATAAGTGGAAGGGGAATTTGCAAAACTTCTGGAAGAGAGCTTCAAACGTCTTGACAATGAGGTAATTACAGGAACAGTTGTTAAAATTACAAACAGTGAGGTTTTTGTTGACTTTGGTTGGAAGTCAGAAGGGATAGTTCCTATAAAGGAACTTGGTTATAAACCGAAAATTGGTGAACAGATAGATGTTTGTGTTGTTGAATCGGAAACAGAAGAAGGATATGCTCTTTTGTCCGTAAATTGTGCCCGTTCCATTAAAGAGTGGAAAAGGTTAGCAGATGAAATAGAAAAGAAGGGAATTGTTAAAGGTAGAATAAAACAGAGAGTGAGGGGAGGGTATAAGGTTCGCTTAGAAGAAGGACTTACAGTCTTTCTACCTATGTCTCAGGTAGATATCATGCCGGTTTTAAAACCAGATGATTGGCTTGATAGAGTTATAGAAGCGAAAGTTCTATCTATAGATAGGAAGAGAAGAAGTATCGTTATCTCAAGACGTAAGCTTTTAGAAGAAAGAAGATCGAAGATGCGCAAACAGACCCTCAAAAAACTAAAAGAGGGGGATGTTGTAGAGGGTATTGTTAAGAATATAGTAGATTTTGGAATATTTGTTGATGTAGAGGGAGTAGATGGTCTTGTTCACAAAAGCGACATTTCTTGGTCAGGTCTTAAGACTCCGTTTGATGTAGCAAAAATAGGTGATAGGATAAAAGTTAAGATTAAGAAAATTGAGTACGATAAGGAAAGGCTTGTTTTAAGTATAAAAATGATAACTAACGATCCTTGGGAAAATATAGAAGAAAGATTTAGAGTAGGAGACACGGTAGAGGGAGTTGTTGCTAAGGAGGATAAATCTGGATACTACATAGAACTTGAAGGTGACGTAGCAGGTTTTGTTCCTATAGAAACTCTTCCAAAAGGGATTAAATTAAAGTATCACCACAAATACAAATTTCTTGTGGAGAAGATAGATAAGGAGGCAAGGAGAGTTATTCTAAAATGGCAGGAAGAACACCAGAAATAAAGAATAAAAAGGCATACTACGATTACGAGATACTTGAAAAATACGAAGCAGGAATTGCCCTGAAAGGAACAGAGGTTAAGTCCTTAAGGGAAGGTAAAGCCAATTTGAGAGATGCGTTCGTTAGAATTGAAAACGGAGAAGCATTTCTTTTTAACGCTTATATAGCTCCCTATACTCATGGAAACCTTTTTAACCACGAACCTACAAGAACTCGAAAACTTCTACTTCATAAGTCAGAAATAAAAAGACTTCTAGGAAAAACTCAAGAAAAGGGTCTTACAATAATTCCTCTTAGAATGTACTTTAACAACAGAGGAAAGGTCAAAGTTGAAATAGCCCTTGCAAGGGGTAAGAAGAAGTATGATAAAAGAGAAGCAATAAAGAGAAGAGAGATGGAAAGAGAAGCTCAGAAGGCTATGAAGTATTTTAAATTATTTTAAAAAAACTTTCGTTTGCTATTTCACCAGTCAAGCACTAAATTTCTTTCTTAGCGATTGTCTTGTGTTCATCGCACTCATATTCCTAGAGCTGTTTAGAGCGGCTCCGAAAGGGGTCGCTCCTTTTTATTTATTAAGTCTTTTAAGAGGTTTACCATGGAAGAAAGAATCCAAGAGGTTGTGGATAGAGTAAGGGAACTTCTTTTGCCAATTTTAGAAGAAGGTGGTTTTGAGCTTGTGGATATAGAATTTGTAAGAGAACCTGTTGGTTGGGTTTTGAGGATTTATGCCGATAGACCTTCTGGCGGTATTACTATATCCGATTGTCAATGGATTAGTGAAAGAATAGGGACACTTCTTGATGTGGAGGACTTAATACCCCATTCTTACAATCTCGAAGTTTCTTCTCCAGGTCTTGATAGACCTTTAAAGACTAAGCGAGATTTTGAGAGGCACATTGGCATAGTAGTAAAGGTTAAAACTTTAGAACCGATGGATAACCAAAGAAACTTTAAAGGAGAAGTTATTTCAACTACGGAAGATGGTGTAGTTATCCATGACGTATCAAGAAATGCACAGGTTGAGATACCTTACGAGAACATTAAGAGTGCAAGGGTAGATATAGATTCTCTTTTCAACAAGTAAATAAGGAGGATAACTTATGGAAAGTCTTGGTAAAACAATAGAACTTGTATGTAGAGAAAAAGGGATTTCAAAAGAAGATGTTATTGAAGCTGTAAAAATAGGAATTATTAACGCAGCAAGAAAGGCTGGATATAAAGGACATCTTGTCGTTAAGATAGATGAAGACGGCAAGGACTTTGGAATTTTTCAGGAAAAAACCGTTGTAGAAGAGGTAAAGGATCCTAACTACGAAATTTCCCTTGAAGAAGCGAGAGAGCTTTTTGGGGAAAATGTAAAACTTGGAGATAAAGTTCTTGTTGAAATAAAGACGGAGGAACTAGGACGTATTGCAGCAAAAGCTGCGGCACAGGCAATACATGAAAAGATTTCCTATGCAGAAAGAAGAGCTCTCTTTGACTACTTTAAAGAGAAGATAGGAGATGTAATTTCTGGAACTGTTAAGGAAATAAGGAGAAACGGTGATATCGTTTTAGAGCTTGGAAGGATTATAGGTATTCTTCCAAAAGAGGAACAGATTCCAAAGGAAAAATACAAAATAGGAGAAAGGATAAGAGCTTACATTTACGATGTTGTTTTTGACTATAAAAGGTACAACAGGAGAAAGCCTTCAAAAATTGATGATTACCAACCTCCATACGTTATTCTCTCAAGAACTCACCCTAAGTTTTTAAAGAGACTTCTCGAGATAGAAATTCCGGAAGTAGCAGAAGGACTTGTTGAAATAAAAGCTGTAGCAAGGGAACCGGGCGTTAGAGCAAAGGTTGCAGTAGACGCAAAGGAAGATTTTATAGATCCGGTTGGAGCGTGTATAGGAGTTAAAGGAAATAGAATAGTTCCTATTTCTAAGGAACTTTCTGGAGAAAAGATAGAGATTATTAGATGGTCTGATGATGTAGCTGAACTTGTTGCAAGGGCTTTGTCTCCTGCTAAAGTTCTTCACTATGATTCTTACGAAGATGAAAATGGGGAGCTTAGAGTAGAAGTTGTGGTTCCTGATGATCAACTTTCTTTGGCTATAGGAAAACATGGAGTTAATGCCCGTCTTGCTTCAAAACTTGTTGGACAAATAGTTGGAATAGACATAATTAAAGAGAGCGACTTTAAGAAGCTTGAAGAACTTGAAGCAATGGAAGAGGAGTAATGAGAACTTGTGTAAGTTGCAAAAAGAAGGGGGAGATTGAGGACTTTATAAGATTTGTCGAATTTGAAGGGAAACCCCTACCTGATGTAGCAAGGAAATTACCGGGTAGGGGTTTAAACGTTTGTCCAGATTTTGAATGTATAAAGAAGTTTGTAAAGAAACAGTTTAAGGGAAAGGTAGATCCTCAAGAAGTTTACGAATATACAGTTAAAACTCTAAAGGGTTATTTTCTACACCTTCTCTCTCTTTCCCACAAAACCGGTATTACGGTTATTGGTCAGGATAACATAAAGCCTCTTTACGATAGAGAAGGAACGCTCATCTTGGCTAAAGATTTAAGCGAGAAAACAAAAAAAAGATTGATAAGAGAGAATTTTTTAGTTGTTGATAACCTTTTTGATTCTTTCGAGATAGGAAACTCTTTGAGAAAAGATACATCTATCGGAGCTGTATTTGTTGAAAACGTTGGTATAGGAAGAACTTTAAAGAATGTAGGGGGAAAACTTTTGAAACTTACAGCATCTAAGGAGAAATCTTGAGGGATATTTTAGCTTTTGGAAGTATTGTCGTTGATAATGTTCTTGTAGTAAAAAAGTTTGCCTCTCCTAACGAAACCGTCTTGGCTGGAAAATTCCGTTATACCTATGGAGGAGCAGGATCAAATGTTGCCGTTGCGGCGGCAAGGCTTTCTGCAAAAAGTGGAATATTTGCTGTTTCTGGATATGACTTTGAGAAGTTAAGTTACAAAAAATGTTTGGAAGAACAGGGAGTAGATATAAGAGGAGTTATCAAGGCAGAAAGTTTTCCAATGCCAAGAAGTTTCATAATTAGCAAGCAAGATAGTGATGATCAAATAATCTACTACTATGAAGACAAGAAAGGAACAGCAGAGCTTTTATTCAAGAATGAGAACTTGGCTTTGGAACTTTGTAAAAATTACAGAGTCCTTCACTTTTCAACAGGACATTTTGAGTTCTACTATAAACTTTTGAAGAATCATCCTTTTAAGAACATTATAAGCTTTGATCCTGGACAGGAAACTTTTACTTATCCTTATAGAGTAGCAAGACTTTTAAAGTATGTAGATCTTTTATTTATGAACAAGTATGAAGCCAAGAGGATAAAGGAGATCTTAAAACTCAGGAGTTTAGAAGAAATAAGGGGACCAAAACTTATGTGCGTATCTTTGGGGGCAAGAGGTTCTTTAGTGGTTCTTAAAGGAAAAACCTTCAAAGTTCCTGCCGTTAGGCCTAAAAAGCTTGTTGATCCGACAGGTGCAGGTGATTCCCATAGAGCAGGTTTCCTTGTGGCACTCTTAAAAGGGTACGATGTTCTTTCAGCTGCAAAAATTGCCTCAACTGTTGCTTCCTTTACAATTGAGGCAGAAGGTGCGCAGGTGAGCCTTCCTACGTGGGAAAAGGTAATGAAAAGGTATGAGGAGTTTTTCAAAGAGAGGTTTCCAGAACCCAAAACTTGTGAGAAAAGTTTAAAGTTGCAAACTATCATAGACGATAAGTAAGGAAGAAGTCGGAAAGGTAACTAAGGGTAAAGTCTTAAAGAAAGTTATTCATTTAGTAAAATAAGAAAAATTTATCATTGCTGGAGGAAACATGGGGGTCTACAATGTTTCTCCTGACCTTGACCCAAAGGAAGATATAGTTCTTTATGATGATGGGAAACATAAGGTTGTTTATTTAGGGAGTAGAGGAATAAGTTCTTCAACCGGTGCTGTAGATGTTCTTTCTTACCTTGTTGTTGACAATAATGAGGGATTACTTATAGATCCGGGAGGATATCATCTTTTTTCTTTAATAGTTTCTAATGTTTCAAAGTACATTTCCCTTGACAGAATTAAATATATCTACTTTTGTCATCAAGATCCTGATGTTTGCGGTTCTTTACCTATGTGGAAAGACGTTTGTCCAGAGGTGAAAATAGCGATAGGGGAACTTTGGACAAGGTTCTTACCACATTTTGGTGTAGAAGATGTCGAAGAAGCGGTTTATCCTATTCCTGCTGAAGGTGGAAATATGAATCTTGGAAAAACACCAATAGATGTTATTCCTGCTCACTATTTACATTCTCCTAACCATTTTTCTCTTTACGACCCGGTTTCCAAGTTTTTGTTTACTGGTGATATAGGAATTGCTCTTGGAAAGTTTAATTACTTGGTAGTAAAGGACTGGGTGAAGCACCTTGACCTTATATACCTTCCTCATCGTATCTTAATGTGTAGCAATAAAGTTAGTAAAGCTTGGGCTGAGAGAGTAAAAAATTACGAGATAAAAGCTATTTTGCCTCAGCATGGAGCAATAATTCCGGAAGAGTATGTTAAATACTTTATAAAGTTTATGGAGAACTTAAAATGCGGAGTAGATCTACTACAAAATTAATAGACAGCTTGTCAAAAGCACTTTCTGGACTTGAAAGGTGTTATCTATCTCAGAAAAGAATGGCAGAGACCATAGAGACTTTGGTAGAAGAAATAGAGATGGTCTTTCTAAAAAATAACAAAATCATTGCTAAAGATGTGGAGACTTTAAAGAAAATATCTGAAGACCTTAAACTCTTTGTTGATAAGTTTATGCCCTTAATGAGAGAACTTATGGAGATATCAGGTGAGTTTGAAAAGCTTTATGGAAGCTTAAACGATATGAGACGTTCTCTTGAAAGTATAGAGAAGATAGCTGAACATACAGAACTTATAGCAATTAACGCCTCCATTGAGGCAGCAAGGGCCGGAGAAGCTGGCAGGAATTTCGCTGTAGTTGCAAACGAAATAAGGACTATGGCAAAGGATACGTTTAAGTTCATTGAGGAGATAAAGTCTATCGATAAGGAAATTGATGAGAAACTGCTAAAGCTGAAAAAGAGTATTGTTGCTATTGAACAGCTTAGGGAAAGCAGTGATAAAATGGTAGCTGATATAGAAAATGTGGTTTCTATATCAAATGAACTTGATGTAGTTTACAAGGAACAATCGCGGGTTATCAACGACATAAAAGGTCTTTCTGGAATCTCTGCAGGTATTCAGAAGATATTTCAAATTCTTTCAGGAGTGAAAGTAAATATTGTAAGTACCATTAAGAGATTACTTAGTTAAATTTTCTCTTTGATTAGTGAAGGTTTAGGAACTTTCTTTTCGGATATTCTAAAGGCTTTTAGAAACTTAGATGTAAATATTTTTGAGTTACCTTCGTTATATATTATTTCTCCTACTGGTTCTCCTTCGTTCACAAGATCGCCCACTTTTTTGTAAAACCTTAGTCCTGCAGAGTAGTCTATAGTTTCTTCTGCTTTTTTCCTTCCGCCTCCCATTTCAGTCAAAAGGTACCCAAGATCCTATCCATCTATTGAGGCTATGTATCCCCTTTTATCAGAAAGAATTTCTTTTCTATTTTTTGCTTTTTTTAGTTCTAAACTTCCCCCAAGATATTCAACCCAGTTAACGAACCTATCTACAGCTTTTCCAGAAAGTATTATCTCTTTTGCTTTCTCTTTTCCTTTGTTAAAAGTAGCTGTATTTGTTAATTCACATAAATACCCTGCTAAAGAAGTTGTAATTTCTAAAAGGTCCTCCTCTATGTCTCCAGATAAAGCTTTTATAGACTCTTCTACTTCAAGGGCATTTCCAGCATATCTTCCCAGAGGTTGTCCCATCTCGGTTATCAAAGCTCCAGCTTTTTTGCCATAAAGCCTTGAGACATTAACAAGGCTAGTTGCTAATTCTTTTGCGCTTTTTAAATCTCTCATAAATGCTCCACTTCCAACTTTGACATCAAATACGATAGCTTCCGTGTTTACAGCAAGCTTTTTACTTAGAATACTTGAGACTATAAGAGGAATGCTGTCTACTGTAGAAGTAGCATCCCTTAGAGCATATATCTTCCTATCAGCAGGAGCAATTTCTTTTGTTTGGGCAGATATTGAGAAGCCAAACTTTTTTAGAACATCTTCTATTTCTTCTTTTGTTAATTCAACCTTCATTCCGGTGCTTTCAAGTTTATCAATGGTTCCACCTGTAAATCCTAAACCTCTTCCAGCAAGGAAAGGAGCTTTAAATCCCATTTCCGCTAAAACGGGTGCAAGAACTAAGGAGACTTTATCCCCGATACCACCTGTACTGTGTTTGTCTACTATTGTTCCATCAACTTGAAGGTTTATTGTTTCTCCACTCCTTAGCATAGATTCTGTAAGGTAAAGAGTCTCTTCATAGGAAAGGCCGTTAAAGTAGATTGCCATTAGAAGGGCCGCCATTTGGTAATCAGAAACTTCTCCAAAAACGTAAGAATCGACAATAAATGCGATTTCCTCTCGGGAAAAGTTTTCTCCTTTCTTTTTCTTTTCTATAAGTTCTTTAAAAAGCATTGTTTTTCCTTTATGCTATTGAATACATAAAGTAAATCAAACCTCTAACCATTGGTGCAAGTATCCAGCTTAAGAAAGGGCTTATTACGAGGATAATTAAAATAATTGGTCCATAAGGTTCTATTTTCTTGTAAGTTAAATAAAGTTTGGGAGGAAGGATTGCCTCAAGGATTTTGGAACCGTCAAGAGGAGGAATTGGCAGTAAGTTGAATATTCCAAAAGCAACGTTTATAAATACGCTGTATTTGAAGATTAAAAATAAGGGTTCTGCAATATTTGGGGGTAGAACAGTAAAAGGAAAATACTTGATAAAGAGAATACTTACAAAGGCACTTAAGAAATTTGAAAATGGACCTGCAAATGCAACAAGAATTTCTCCTAAATTCTGGTTAACTCTTGTGAAGTTTCTTGGATTTACCATTACAGGTTTTGCCCAACCAAAGTGAACAAGCAAAAGAGCTAAGAAACCGATAATATCTAAATGAGCAAAAGGATTTAATGTTAACCTTCCTGAAATTTTAGGAGTTGGGTCTCCAAGTTTATAAGCTACAAATCCGTGAGCAAACTCGTGAACGGTAATAGCCCAAAGAATAGCAGGTAGCGATATTATCAGGTTTTGAAACCAATCTATCAACCTGTCCTCCTTATTTTAAAGGTTCTTCTACAACTTCTCCGTAAGGTTCAACTTCTGTAAATATTTGTCCTTGGAACTTGAAAAACTTGCACCTTGGGTCAAGCCAGCAGTCTGGTGGAAGACCAGCTTTTACACAAGTTTGAGATAAGAATTCTCTTTCATCCCATCCCCATTCAACAGGGACCTGCGGAAGTAGTAGTCCTGCTGCCATGCCGTACCTTACGATGAGTCCATCTCTTCCCACTTTTATAGCTTTTGGAAGTTCATCTGGTAGAACGTTTAAGGCTTGCGGAGGAGTTAAGACTGTAGTTTCCACAGTTAAGTTAGGAAGTTCCTCTAAGTTTACAGGATAAAATCTTGGATCTCTTGTTGCTGCAGAGATTGCAGCGTCAATCGTTGCAAAAACTAAAGGCATTATCGGTTCCGGATACCCAATACAGCCTCTCAAGTTTTGTGATGGATATGTTTTCAAAGTGACAAAAACTCCCCTTTCTTCAAAAAGGGTTTCAGGAGTATTTGCTGGAGGTTCTATTTTTATTCCTTTTCTTAAGTATTCTTCTATAGAAGATCTTGCGAGTTTTACTAAGAATTTTCCTTCTTGTAAGTCTAAAAGTTTCATTATTTCTCCCTGAAAGTGTTTAACCTATTTAAATATAAGTCTAAAAAGGTTCATTCCTAAAATAGTAGCCATTAAGCATGAGGTAACGTTAAGAAAAATATTAAGAATGGCCTTTTGATATACACCTTCTTGAATTAGAACTACCGTTTCAAAACTAAAGGTTGAAAACGTTGTTAAAGCCCCTAAAAAACCTGTAATAAAGAAAGCTTTCCACTCTGGGGCTATTACGTTCTCAAATAGCATTACTAGAAAACCTATTAAGAAACTTCCAATAACGTTTACTCCTAAAGTTCCAACTGGAAATGAAATTCCAAAAAGTTTTTGCAAAAAACCAGAGATTAAAAAACGAAAAATAGCTCCGAAGAAACCTCCAAGTCCAACGTAAAGGAGAGTCATACTTTTACTCCTACCTCTTTTATGAGCTGACTTGTAATTATTTCTATAGCTTTCTCTCTTGTCTCGTCAAAGTCTATGTTTTCTATTACCGGTATATTCTTTTCTAGTGCTGTTTTATAAAGAAAATCTTGAATTAACCTTATTGCTTTAAAATTTCTAAGGTATTTCTTGCTTGTTCTTTGGGAGGTTTTCTCTCTTGTTCTAAACCTGCTTTTGTGTATTTCTTCATCAAGAGTGGTTAGTATAAGATGGATGATGTAAGCTCTACCTTTTAGCTTTTCAAAAATTCCTGGTATCAGATGGATTCCTTCTACTATTAAGCTTACGTTTTCCTTAATTGCTCTATTTATTACAGCTTCAATACCTGTGAGAACTTTTTCTGTTTGGTCAAGAAAACCGTAAATAATCTTTTGTTCTTTATCCAAACTTGCGAACTTGTAGATTACATCTCCAGTTTCATAACTTGAAACGTGAATTGAAGGGACAAGCTCTCGAGATACCATTCTTCTCATTACTTCTCTAATTGAATCTGTTGAAGCCATTCTGTTTATTTCTAAAATTCCAGCAAGTTCCGCAGCAAGCTTGGATTTTCCAACTCCTGTTGCTCCACCAATCAGAATTATTATGGGGTTTTGTAATTCTTTTATCTTTCGCCAGAGGATATATCTCTGAGCATACTCTTTTCCTAGTCTTTTTTTTAGGAACTGGCTTGTTAAATCTCGGAGCTCTGCTCTTTTTATTCTAAATTTACCTTTCTCTTGCAGGTAATCGGCTATTTCCTTAGCGATTTCAAAAGCTTGTTGAACATCTATTCCTGTTGAACGTATGGAACCTGCCAAGATTCCGCGAGAAAAAGGAACAAAAGTTTTTCCATCTTCTTCAGCAACTAAAATTTCCCTTTCCTCAACAAGTTGCTTGTACTTTTCTGCGATTCTTTTGCCATGAGAAATTTTCAAAAGCTTGTAAACCAATCTAACAAGTTCGTTAGAGTGAATAGTTCCTTGAAAGCTTGAAGCTACTTCGTCTGCCAATTTGTAAGCATCATCTACCGAAAGTCCTGCTTTTGTTAATGATCTTACAAGAACTCCCCGAGAAAAGGGATACTTTTCTCCAGAACTATCTATTACATAACGTTTCCTTTTTCGCTTCCCTTGCATTTCTTACTTTCCTGATTGCTTTTAAATGTTGATTATAACTTTTTGAGAATATGTGTCCTTTGCACTTTGCAACAAAATAAAGATAGGGAGTTTCCTTTGGATACATAGCTGCTTTTATTGAACTAAGAGAAGGGTTGCAGATAGGTGTTTTAGGAAGACCTTTTATGTAATAAGTGTTATAAGGAGAAGCGATATTGGTGTCCCCTTTATGGAGTTTATCTTTTTCTACTCCTTTCATTTTGTAAGCATAAAGAACTGTTGGATCGCACTGAAGTTTCATTTTTCTTTTTAATCTATTGTAAATAACGCTTGCAATTATTGGTTTTTCTTCTTCTAATGAGGTTTCCTTTTCAACTATCGAAGCAACGATGAGTATCTTCTCTTTGTTAATCTTTCCCAAAGCATCTTTTACAAGCTTTAGAGGCTCGTAGTTATCAAAGATGTTTTTTGTTTTCCTTTTAAAGTTTTCTACTGCTAGCTTTATTATTTCTTTACAGCTAGCGTCTTCATTTACATAATAGGTATCTGGAAAAATAAATCCTTCTAGGAAAGGAATTTTTAAGTTTTTTAGGAAAGCACTATCTCGTGAAAGTTTTAGAACTTCTCCTTTTTTACAAAAACCTTTCTGGCTCAAGAGTTTATCAATTGAAAATATGTCATCTCCTTCTTTAATTGTTATCTTGACAAGACAAGGAGAACCGGTAGAAAGTTCCTTTAAGATCTCTAAAGGGGAAAGCTCTCCTTCCAATTTATAACAACCAGCCTTAATCTCCGCGTTACTAAACTTTGTGTAAATATAAAGAGGAATTTCATTTTCTATAACCTTAGTTTCTTTTAATTTTTTTATAACAGATTTTACAGTTTCGTTTTTTTTAACTTTTAGTTCAAGATTTACTTTTTTCTTTTCTGTAAGTGAATGGTAAAAATAAAAGGTTGATAAACCACCTATAAAAACTGTTATTACAAGGAATAGGGAAAAGAACCTTGTCATTCCTTAAGTTTTCCCCAAACGTAAAGGAGTCTTTGAAATGCCGTTATATTTGAAAGGATAGCTAAAATAAAAAGTGTGTAGTGTAAAAGTCCAGAAACTAATCCAAATAAAATTAGGAAAAATCTTTCTGGTCTTTCAAGTATTCCTACTTTGCAGTCCAGTCCAAGCCCCTCAGCTCTTGCCCTTGCATAGCTTGTAGAAAATGAACCTACTATTGATAAAAGAGAAAAGAAGAATAAAACAAAGTCCTGTTTATAAAAACCTAGAACTGCTAGCCCCATTAGTGGGAAAAAATCTGCGTATCTATCAAGGAATGAATCTAAAAAAGCCCCAAACTTTGTTGTTTTTCCGTTTATTCTTGCTACTATACCGTCAAGCATATCGCAGAGACCAGAAAGAACGAAAAATAAAATACCTACATTTAAGCTCTCTATCCCTATGAAAACTCCGGAAAGGAGAGAGAAGATAAAACCTAAAACGGTAATAACGTTTGGAGAAACTTTTAACTCTTTAACCAGTGGTTCCAAAACTTCTTGAACTTTATTCTTTAATCTTGTGGAACTAACCATAAGCTTTAAACCTTTAATTTGGCTTTTTGCATTTTTGAAATTATACTATCTACAACACCTTTTAAAAGGAGAAACTATGGAAGAAAGATTAACGAAAGAAGAGCTAATAGAAGTGATGGCCGCATTAATGGATGCTGAAGGATTTGAGCTTTATGAGCCTGAAGGAGATGAAGAATATTTACCAGACTTTTTAGCTGTTTTCTTTGATGAAGATGGGGAACAGAGACAAATAGCAGTTCAAGTGGAAGACTGCCAAACGATTTTAACCCCTGAGGCTGAAGCTAAGGCAAAGACGATTGCAGAGCATTGTAGAAGGTCAGGAGAAGGATTTATCTTTTCCGTTCCTTTAGAGTGTGAGAAGCTTGGAAAGGAAAAGTTTGATGAATGGGGACTTTCAGATGTTGCCGAATTCGTTCCAATAGGAATCGAGTTTGAGGAAGAAGAGGAATAAAGGTAGATAGAGAACTCGAAGATGGATAGATATTTTTCCTATTCACAGTATCTAAGAAAGCTTTTTGGAGAAAGGGTCTTTAGAGTTACTGTTGATGCAGGGTTTACCTGTCCAAATAGGGACGGTTCTAAGGGGAAAGGGGGATGTATTTACTGCTATGCGGGGTCGGATTACGACGAAAGTAAAAGGCTAAAAAGTGTTAGAGAGCAGATTTTAGAAGGTATAGAAAGGGTAAAAAGACGCTATAAGGCAAAAAAATTTTTGGTTTACTTTCAGGCCTATACTAACACTTATGCACCTATTGAAAAGTTAAAGCCACTATACGACATAATTAAGGAGTTTCCAGAAGTTGTTGGACTTATTGTTGGAACTCGTCCTGACTGTGTTCAGGATGAGGTTTTGGAACTTATTAATTCCTACACGGATAACTATCTTGTTTGGATAGAGTATGGGCTTGAGAGCTCTCACTTTAAGTCTTTAAGGTGGATGAATAGAGGTCATGGAGTTTCAGATTTCATAGATGCCGTTTTAAGAACGAGAAAATATACAAAG
This sequence comes from Desulfurobacteriaceae bacterium, assembly GCA_039832905.1. Classification (NCBI taxonomy): domain Bacteria; kingdom Pseudomonadati; phylum Aquificota; class Aquificia; order Desulfurobacteriales; family Desulfurobacteriaceae; species Desulfurobacteriaceae bacterium. The sequence continues at coordinate 41,709 of JBDOLX010000095.1, forward strand.
ATAAAAATTTGTGCCCATATCATATTAGGACTTCCAACTGAAGATTACGAAGACATTATGGAAACTGCAGACTTTCTGGCAAGTTTAAAAATTGATGGAGTAAAACTTCACCCCTTGCACGTTATAAAGAACACTCCACTAGAAAAAATTTACCTTTCTGAAAAGTTTGAACTTTTATCCTTAGAAGAATACGTGAAATTGGTTGTTGATTTTATAGAAAGACTCCCAAAAGATACAGTTATCCAAAGAATTACCGGAGAAGCTCCTCAAGACCTTTTAATAGCCCCTTCTTGGTGTAGTCATAAAGAAAAGATGAAAGTTATAGAACTTATAAGGAAAGAGTTTGAAGAAAGGGATACTTTTCAGGGTGCAAAGTGTAGATTTTGATATAATATTCCCAATTTTAGTTCTTTGAAAAGTGAATAAGGTCAGGAAGGGCTTGGAAGAAGGGAAGTTGGCCTCCATTCTAAAGTTTGGATGAATAGAGTATTGGCTTTCAAGGTTTTGAGACCTGTTTGGCGATAGATGTTTAGGCTGAATGTTTATTAGATTTATATAGAAAACTTAAATTTTGGAGGCGTTGATTTTCAATGTCCCATTCTAAGACCTCTCTTGAAATGCCCTAAAAAGTGGAAGGGATTGCGACTCTTTCGGATCAACAAGATACGGTTTTCCTGTCCAAATTCTAATCAACTTGAAATGCCCGAAAAAGTGAACGGGATTGCGACTTCCAGAATTCCAGTATAACTTCTGTATATTTTTCCTCTCCCTCATTAGCTTGAAATGCCCTAAAAAGTGGAAGGGATTGCGACACCTCAAGAACAGAGTTTCTGCTAAACTCCGCTGTATAGATTCTGCTTGAAATGCCCTGAAAAGTGGAAGGGATTGCGACTGTCTCTGCCAATATTCTAATATCACTTCTGAATATCCTTGAAATGCCCTGAAAAGTGGAAGGGATTAAGGAAAAACTCCTAAAGTTCTTATTAGTATTGCTGTTAGAACGCTAAAAGAGATTAGTTAGTGAATAATTTCTTTTTCCTTGCTACTTTCTTCTTCTAACTCTTTGACCAATAATCAAAAATTACTCCCTATGATAAGGACTTCCCCTTATTATCTCAAGAGCTCTAAATATTTGCTCCAATAGAACAATTCTTGCAACATCGTGTTGAAGGGTCATTTTGGAAAGAGAGAGGAGGAAGTTACTTTTTTCCTTTACTTCTTGGGATAGACCATCAGCACCACCTATAAGGAAGGTTAAAAAAGAGTGTTTTTGAACGAAAGAGGCAAACTCAAGGGAAGTCATTTCTTTACCTCTTTCGTCAAGGGCAACAATGAAACCTTTCGCTTTTTCTAAAAGTTTTCTTCCCTCTTCTTCTTTAGTTCTTTGTTTCTTAACTTCAATGATTTCTAAGTTCTTAATCCGTTTTAGGTAATAGTCTTGGGCTTCTTCAAAATGGGAGGGAATTTTCCCAGCAGCTATAACTCTAAGTTTCATAAACTTTCCTCTGGTAAAAGTTCTGAGACTTCAACTCTTGGGGCATCCATCCATAGAGTTTCGAGGCTGTAAAGTTCTCTAAACTCTGGTTTAAATATGTGAACAATAATATCTCCATAGTCCATCAGTATCCAGTTGGCAGTTTCATAACCTTCAAAACTTAAAGGAAGAATTCCAGCGTCTTTTAGCTTCTTTCTTATTTCGTCTGCAATGGTTCTTGCGTGGGTGTCTGAAGTAGCTGTAAAAACTACAAAGTAATCTGCAAGGGTTGTAAGGTCTTTAAGATTTATGATTACAGGATCTTCTGCTTTCTTATCTAAACCTGTTGAAACTATTAGTTTTAGCTTCTCTAAGGTATCCAACTTTTCCTCCTTTAAAGAGTGTTCTTTATTTTCCACCATATAGAATGTTTTATAGGATTTTCAACTGGTTCAACGTCAAGAATTTTTTCACCTTTAAGTATAAGTTTGGCTTTTTTCCCGTAAGGAGATTGGGGGTAATTCTTTGCTACTTCTTCTAAAATTCTCTTTCCTTTAAGAAAGTTCTTTTGGGAAATCTCCTGCCATTTCTTTATGTCTTTATTTATGAGTTTTATTCTATTTAGTGCTACTTTCCTTTCTTCTTCGTCTTTGGACTTTAATCTTTCTCTTTCCGTTTCAAGTTTTTCAGTGAGTTTTTCTATTTCTTCTTCTGCTTCAAGCTTTGTGAAAAAGTAAGCTCTTCCAAGAAGGTAGTTTAACCTATCAGCAGGTTCTATATCTGAAAATTCCTCTTTAACCTTTTCATATCTATCTATTGAAGCTGTGAACTTTCTTAACATATCATAAGTTCCAGCAATATAGATTTCGTGTTCAGCTAAGACCTTCCTTGCCATTTTCTTGTAGAGTTTTGCTTTTTCTACTCTTTTGTCATCTGGAAATCTCATTATGAAAACATCAAAAGAGTCTATAGCTTTTTTAGTGAAAGTCTGATCCCATTCAGGGCCTTTTATTAGGTTTAAGTAAGAAACTCCAAGTCTAAAAAGTGCGTCTTTGGCAAAAGGAGAAGCAGGATATAGAGTCAAAAATTCTTCATACTTTAAAGCAGCGTTTTCAAAATCTTTTTCGTTAAAGTAAGCATTGGCTAATGTAATTAAAGCTATTTCTTTTTCTTTTGCTGAAAGTTCCTTCTCTAAGGCTTTTTCTAAGTAGTCAATTGCTTTTCCGTAGTCTTCTTTTTTAGCAGCCTCTATTCCTTTTTGGTAAAGTCCTTGTGCAGTTTGAGGAATTCTTTCACAAGACACAAAGAGGAAAGCTAAAAGAACAAAAATTATTCTTTTCACTAAAGCCTCCTTTTCAGCTTTTAGCAACAGTGAACCTTTCAATGTGGTAGTGTTCGACAGGAACAATTTTTATCTCTACATCAAAGGTTTCCATCAATTTATCAATTATATCTTTTTCGTCGTTTTTTAGTTTTTCGGCAACCAATGGATTGGCATAAACTCTAATTTTCCTTTTAGAATTGGAAAGTTTTAGTAGAGAAAGAATTTCCCTTTCTATTTCAAAAGCTACAGTTTCAACAGATTTTACCCTTCCCTTTCCTTCACAGTAAGGACAGGTCATTGTAAGAGTTTTTCCAAGACTCTTCTTTACCCGTTTCCTTGTCATTTCAACAAGTCCTAAGTCGGACATACTTACTATCTTAGTTCTTGCCCTGTCCTTTGAGAGCTCCTCTTCCAAAGTTTTAAGAAGTAGCTCTTTGTTTTTTTCTTCCTTCATATCTATAAAGTCAATTACGATAATTCCTCCAATGTCCCTTAATCTTAGCTGTCTTGCAATCTCTTTAGCAGCAGCTAGGTTAATCTTTAAAGCAGTTTCCTCTAAGCTCTTTGTCTTTTTAAACTTTCCACTGTTTACATCAATTGAAACTAAAGCTTCCGTTTCGTCTATTACGATGTAACCACCGTTTGGAAGATATACTTTCCTAGAAAGGGCTTTCTCTATTGCTTTCTCAACCTCAAACTTTTGGAAAAGGGGCACTTCTCCATTGTAGTACTTTATTCTGCCAGAAAGCTTAGGAATAAAAGCTTTGGCAAAACTTACAGCTCTTTCAAACTCTCTTCGAGAATCTATTATCACCTCTCCTACATCTTCTGTTAGAAGGTCTCTGAGAGTTTTAGGAACTATTTCCAAATCTTGATAAAGGAGTGCTGGAGGAGGTCTATTTTCGGCCTTTTCGAGTAATCCTTTCCAAACTTTAAGAATGTAGTCAAGATCTTTTCGTAAATCCTCCTCTTTTGCTCCCTCTGCTGCTGTTCTAACGATAATTCCGTAATCCTTTGGTTTTATCTTTTGGGCTATTTCTTTTAGTCTTTCTCTCTCTTCTTGGTCGGTAATTCTTCTTGATATTCCTATCTTGTTTACTGTTGGTAAAAGGACAAGGTAATGTCCTGCAATTGTTATGTTAGTGGTTATTCGTGGTCCTTTAGTCCCTATAGGCTCTTTTGAAACCTGAACTATTATCTCTTGGTTAGGGGTTAAAACCTCCTCTATCGGAGGTAGCTCTATTTCTTGAGTTGTCGTTCCATTTTCTTCAAAGAGCTCGTCATCTTCCTCAAAATCAAAGCTTACAGCGTCTCTAACGTACAAGAATGCCTTCTTTGATATTCCAATATCAACAAAAGCTGCCTGGACAGCAGGAACAATCTTTAAGACTTTACCTTTATAAATGTTTCCAACGATTCCTCTATTTTCCTTTCTTTCTACATAAAACTCTACAAGCTCTCCGTCTTCCAGTACTGCTATCCTAACTTCTTTTGTGTGAACGTTTATCAGTATCTGTTTTTTAGGCTTTGACAAGCTCTTCTCTTTCAACTTTCGCCGTCCCAAGAGATAATTTCATCCAACTTAGTATATCTTGAATGTTCAAAATATTACCGTTTATAACATTTATTTCAATTCTAACCTTTCCATCTTTTTCTTCTATTTTCTTTATGTGTTCCTTGAGAATAATCTCTTTACCTTTTCTGTTAACTTGCTTTTCTTCAAAGAGAGGAGTTATGTCGTAATCCTTAAAAGGCGTAATGGTGTAAGTAACGGTTTTTATCCTCTTTAGAATGCTCTCTTTAGGTTCTAAATCTATAAATTCTTTGAACTTTAAACCTTCTGGTAAGAAATTTAAGGATTCAGAGATAAATTTTTCAAAGTTGAAGTTTTCTTCTACAAGCTCTATTTCTACAACTTCTCCTTTGCCTTCCACTCCTACCGGTAGTCCAAGTATTATGTTAATTTTTGGGTGAGGATTAAATCCTTGAGAGTATCTTAGAGGAACTCCAAACTTTCTAAATGTCCTTGTGAAGGCTCTTGTTAAGTCCAAAAGAGATAAATACTTTGCAAAACCAACCTTTTCAAAGATTAAAGCTACTTTCCTTTTTAAAGGAAATTCTCTTTTCGGTCTTGGAGGAACTTTGAACTCTATTTTTTCCGATATTGGAAAGTTTTTTAAGTCCTTTATCTGCTGTGGAGTGCAAACGCCACAAGCATGGCAACCAACTATTCTGCAGTCAGGAGTCCAAGCCTCACTTTGGGCTTTCTTTAGTTCTCTCAGTAAAAACTTCTTACTTATTACTCCTTCTATGAAGTCCCACGGAAGTTCTTCTTCTAAGCTTCTTTTATCTGTTATCTTTTCAATGTCAATTCCTGTTTTTTCAAATGCTCGTAACCACCCGTCCCAGTTGAAGAACTCATCCCAACCGTCAAGCTGACATCCTTCAAGGTAGGCCGCTTCTAAAAGTTTTGAAGTTTCTTCATCTCCTCTTGTAAAGATAGCTTCAATTAGGGATTGTCTATAATCGTGAAATCTCAGGGTGAAACTTCTTGGAGAATTCTTCTTTATAAAATCTATCTTCTCTTTTACCTCTTCCTCACTTTCAAACCTTTCCCATTGGAACGGAGTAAAAGGTTTGGGAACAAAAATGGATATTCCTGCTGCAAGATGTTTTTTTCCTTTATACTTTCTTCCAATCTTATAAACTTGCCACAAAAGATCTACTAAAGCTTCTATGTCCTCTTGAAGTTCAAACGGAAGACCTATCATAAAGTAAAGCTTTAGCCTTCCCCAACCTCTAGAAAATAAACCTTCCACAGCTTTAAATAGGTCTTCGTTTGTAAGTTCTTTGTTTATTATTCTTCTAAGTCTATCTGATCCTGCTTCCGGTGCTAAAGTGAAACCGGTTTTCTTAACCTGCATTATTTGAGATGCTAAATCTGGGTTAAATCCTCTTACTCTCATTGACGGTAAAGAGAGGGATATCATCTCTTCATAGCAGACAGTCATCACCTCTGGAACTAAGGCATTAAACTTACTATGGTCTGATATTGAAAGGGAAGAGAGAGAAGCTTCTTCGTATCCAGTATTTTTGAAAGTTTCTATTATCAGCTTCTTTATAAGTTCTTTATTCCTTTCCCTGTAAGGTCTATAGATATAACCAGCTTGGCAAAATCTACAACCTCTTAGACAACCTCTTGCAGCTTCTACTGCAATTCTATCTTGGGCTGTTTCTACTATGGGAACAGGGTGAGAAGTTGGAAAATAACCTTCAGGAACTTTAACAAAGACTGCTTTTTTTACTGGATACTTTCCAAACTTTGGAACCCAGACACCTTCTATTTTTCTAACTTCACTTAAAAAGTCTTCTTTGTTTCCTCCTTGCTGTTTTATATCTTTCATTAAGTTTGCTATTTCAAGGAGAACCTCTTCGCCATCTCCAATACAGACAAAATCAACAAAAGGTGATAGAGGAACAGGGTTGTACATACAGGGACCACCTGCAAAAATAACTGGAAAACCTTTCCTTTCTTCCCATTTGTAGGAAAGACTTGCTAGGTTTATTACCCTTAAAGCGTTTGTAAACGTAAGCTCTGATGAAAAGGATAATCCCCAAAGGTCGTAGTCTTTTACAGGACGTAAAGCCTCTATTGTGTAAAGTGGAATTCCCTTCTTTTCCATTAATTTCTGCATATCAGGACGAGGGAGGTATGCTCTGTGCATTAAGGCAAAATCGGTTAAGTTGTTAATAATGTGGTAAAGGATTTTCCCACCTATATGGGCACTTCCGACCTCATACAAGTCGGGATATGTAATAACGAACCTTACAGTTCTTTCTTCAAATTTTGGAGCTCTTTGGTTTAGTTCCAAAGGTAAGTAAGAAGCAGGTTTTTGAACGTTATAAAGTTCCTGTAAGAATTTTTCGTCCTTAAAAATCTCCGAAATCGCCAAAGTCTTCATAATCTCCATCGTCATAGTCTGTAATTTTTTCATTTTCTGTTTCTATTGATTCTTTCGTTTCTTCTTCACTTTTTTCTTCCTGAGAAGCAAAAGCTTCGTGAACGGTATCTGCGATTAGGTCTGCTATTAAGAAGCCTACTGCTGTACCAAGAATTGTAGAAAGCCATGGGAAACTTGGATCATAACCGCTTTGAGTCCTTTTAAAAAGTTTCTGAATCTCCTCTTTTCTAACAGGTACTCTAATGATTTCTCTGCCGTTGTCGATTTTTATCTCGTAGATATCCTCTTCAAGTTTTTCAAAAGAAAAACGTTTTATTTCAGAAGCTCTAAAGAAGGTAAAGTTTCCATCCTTAAAGTAGGAAACACCATCATCTGAAAAGTTAAGTACAGAACCATCAAGACCTTTGATTTCTACTACATTTCTAGAATTAAAGTTCTTGGATAAATTGTTACTCTTGAGTGCTGGTAGTACTACAAATATGATTACAGCGACTAAAATTAGAAACAGTAGAAAGCCCATCTCTTTTCTCCTTATAGAAGTTTAAAACCTGTAAATCCAACTTACAAGGAACAGCTTATCAGTGTGATATTCAGCTTCGTCTGGCAAAATGTTGCGGTATTCAATCTTATACGAGATTCCAAGCATCGTTCGCTTTGTAATAGGAATTTCAAGTTTAGTTTCACTGTTAACAAAATAGTCCTTGCTATCCCTTAAAGATACCAAATAGGAAGCTTTTTGGATAAAGGTTAAATCCCTTACAAATTGTCTTTGGTATTCTGTACTTATATCCAAAGCTGTGTAGGTTTCTTCACCATTTTCGGTATAGTCATTGTAAGTGTAATCAATACCGATGAAAACTTTGAGGCTCTGTTTTTCTTCCTTTATTACTTGGTAACCAATACCCGGTCCAAGACCGATTCTCAAGTCATATCCGGCAAAAATATCTCTCTTTATGAAATTTTTAAGGAAGAAAAGACTCCTTTCGCTTAAATCAAACTCAAATCTGCTGTCTATATCCAGCTGTTCTGTTGTTTTTTCATCCTCATCAAACTTTAAAAGATAAGAACCATCTGAGTAAAACCTAGCTTTTTTCCATTCTTTACGTAACTTATATTTAACGGCGAGGGTTTCAGTATTAGTATTCCCTGAAGAATCGGAGTAAGAAATCTCTATTTGGTTTTTGTATTCTTCTGTGTTGTTTTCCTCTTGGATATCTTCTCCAAAGGCTACAAAAGGAATTAAAAGGAAGAAGAGAGAGAGAAGATAAGTTTTTAACCTCATTAACTCCCTTCCGGAACCTAAAGTGTGGAAGACAAATTATATATTAGCTTTGGAGTAGTCTTGAAATAAAGAAAGATACTAGCTTTTCTGCATCCATTTCTTTCAACAGCTCTCTACTAAGCTTTTTAGCTTCTTCTGGAATTTTTTCCGGATTTAGAGAGAGTATCTCTTCTTTTAATGCTTTTAGGTTGTTGTATTTGAATCTTTCAGGTTTTACATTTTTTAAACCTTTTATTCTGTAAAGTCTTCTTTTTTCACTATCGGCAACAAGGCTTATTGCTACTCCCTCTCTTCCAGCTCTTCCTGTTCTTCCGATTCTGTGAACGTAACTTTCTGGGTTCTCTGGAAGCTCGTAGTTTACAACAAGCCCAACGTTCTTAATGTCAATTCCTCTTGCGGCTACGTCGGTTGCAACTAAGGTTTTTATCCTTCCTTCCTTAAAGGACTTCATAACGTTTTCTCTTGCTCTTTGAGAAAGATCACCATGAATTGCTCTTGCTTTTATTCCTTTGTCTTGTAATTTCTTCTCAAGTTCTGCTGCATCACGCTTTGTTTTAACGAAAACGATTGTAAATGTTTCTTGATTCTCTCTTAATACTTTCTCAAGAACTTTAAGCTTATCCTCACTCTTTACAAGAATAACTTTCTGATGAACTTTTGGAGTTATTAAATCTTTTCCAATTCTCACAGTCTTATAGCCACGTTTTAAGTATCTGTTTATAAGCTTTCTTATTTCGCTTGGCATAGTAGCGGAAAAGAAAAGAGTTTGTTTCTCTTTTGGAGTTTTTTCTAAGATTTCTTCTATGTCGTCGATAAATCCCATATCAAGCATTTGGTCTGCTTCATCAAGAACTGCAAACTTAACATTATCAAGTCTAAGGATGCCCCTGTTTATTAGATCCTTTACTCTTCCGGGAGTTCCAACAATTATTTGTTTTTTTCCTCTTTTTAAGATGTTTATCTGCTTTTCTATAGAAACGCCACCGTAAATTGGATATGCAGAAATTCCTTTATTTTTTCCTATTAGAGAAAGTTCATGGGCTACCTGAATTGCAAGTTCTCTTGTTGGTGTAAGGACAATTGCTTTAACAGCTCTTTCTCTTGGGTCTATTTTTTCTACAAGGGGAATACCAAAAGCGGCAGTTTTTCCTGTTCCTGTCTGGGCTTGCCCTACAATGTCATATCCTTGAAGTGCAGTTGGAATAGCTTCTTTTTGTATAGGAGTTGGGTTTTCAAATCCCATTTCTTCTAAAGATTTTTGAACTTTTGGGCTAAGGTTGCTGAACGTAAATTCCATTTTTTCTCCTTGATACTTTATGAAATGGTTGATTGATAAAAAAAATTGCCACGACCTCGCCGCCGTTTCAAGACGAAATCGTGGCAACTGTTATTGTTGTTAAAGTCTTTCTACTTCTACAGCTTTAAGACCTTTTTCACTTTCCTGAACGTTAAAAGAAACTCTTTCTCCTTCTTCAAGAGTTCTGAATCCATTTCCAGAGATTCCTGTGTAGTGAACGAAAACGTCCTGTCCGTTATCAGCTGTGATAAAGCCGTAGCCTTTCTTAGCGTCGAACCACTTAACTGTTCCTGTGTACTTCTCCATGTGTCTTACCTCTCTTAAAAGTTTCTCAAAAATAAAAAAGCCCTGAAGGCAGAAACGGCATGCCTTCAGGGCTGATTGTGTTCCGATGCTGCCTTCAACTAACTTAGCTGTAATTTAAGGCAATTTTTTAGTTTGTCAATATTAATCTTCTATTTCTACTTCTTCAATAAACTGGTAGGCATTTTGAGGAAGTATTAGTGTTCTCCTTTTAACACCTTGTTTCTTAAGACGCCTATATTCATTCACGCTTTCACTGTAAGAAAAGTATCCAACTACTCTTATGTGGGTATCATTAAGAAATTCAAGTTCTTCAGCGAAAATAAAACTACCTTCGCCACACTGAGGACAGTTAGGTGAACAAACAATAATATAGAGTTTCATAGGGCTTCCTCCCAAAATTTTTTGCTAAAATTGATTGTATCAAAGAATTCTCAACTTAGAATTAAAGTTGGCAAAGATAAAAAGAGATCCTAAGGACTTTAAAGTTGTAGAGGTCTTAAAGAAACCCTTAAGAGAGAAAGGGACTTATAAGGTCTATAGACTTTACAAAGTAGGCCTTGAAACACAAGAAGCTATAAATATCATAGCAAAAATTTCAAAAATTTCTCCAAAGGTGATTTCTTATGGAGGACTAAAAGACAAGAATGCAGAAACTTTACAGTTCCTTTCTATTCCAGGGAAATTTAAGTTAAGGGAAATATCTAAGGAAAATTTAAAGTTATCTTTTGTGGGATACCTTCAGGAATCAATTACTCCTTCTTTAGTAAAAGGAAACTTTTTTGAAATAGTAGTTAGAGGGGGAAAATTAAAAGAGGATAGGATAAAGATTCTAGAAGAAGTAGGAATTCCAAATTACTACGGGGAACAAAGATTTACTCCTGTTAGAAATGGAGAATTTTTTGCAAAATACATATCAAAGAAAGATTTAAAAGGAGCTATTCTCTATCTTTTCACTCCTGCCGGTTGGGAAGGTTCAAAAATTAAGAAAGGAAAAAAGCTATTTATAGAAGGAAAGTTTGAGGCTGCAAGTAAATTTTTTACAGGTTGGAGAAAAAAAGTTTGTTTCTTTCTTTCAAAAAATCCAAGAGGATTTAAGGAAGCATTCAAACTTATTCCAAAGTCGGAAATTGAATTCCAAATGAACGTTTTACAAAGCTATCTTTTTAACGAGTGGCTAAAAAAGTTGATAGAGGAAAGGACTAAAAACTTCTTATCTTTCAAGTACAAACTTGGATTTATGCTTTTCCCTTTAGAAAGAGTGGAACTTCCTAGAGAATTACCTGTCTTTCATCCTGAAAGTTCAAATTCCTTTTATGAAGAAAAGCTGAAAGAACTTGGGATAGAAATAGAAGGGCTCTTAAAATTTAGGGGACTTTTCCATAGGTTTAGAAGAGAGACTTTTGTTTTTCCAAAAGAATTTAAGGTAGAAAACCTAACTGAAGGGATACGTTTAAAATTCTTCTTACCTTCCGGTTCTTACGCAACAAACGTAGTAAGGTTTTTGTACGATGCCGTTTGAAATTTTCATAGGTCTTTTTGAGGTTTTCCAAAGAGAAATCCTTGGAAAAATTTACATCCCAAATTTAAAAGTGTTTGAAGTTCTTCTTTTGTTTCCACACCTTCAGCCAATACTTGTGTTTTGAATATCTTTCCAATTGATACTATTGCCTTAACCAGTTGCTGACTTTTGGGATTTTTGTTAATTCCAGTTATGAAAGATCTGTCTATTTTAATTTCATCAATTGGTAATTCTTGGAGATAACCTAAAGAAGAGTATCCTGTACCAAAGTCATCAAGCGATAATGATAAACCTAAGCTTCGAAGGTAATTTAAAATTTCTTTCGCTTTCTGAATATCTTTGACAAGAATGTTTTCTGTTATTTCAAAGCAAATTTTTGAAGGAGGTACTTTTGAATTTTCTAGAATTTCTTTTACATTCTTTATAAAGTCATCACGGATCAACTGATGATAACTTACGTTTACACTTATACGCCACTCTCTTTTTCTTTTATCATTTTGCCATTCTAGAAGACGTTCTGTTACTTTAGTCAAAACAAGAAGCCCTAACTCGCTTGACAGTCCACTTTCTTCAGCTATGGGAATAAAGACTTTTGAAGAAACATTTCCTATTTCTTTGTCAGACCATCTGGCTAATGCTTCTGCTCCTATAATTTTAGGTTGCTGCAGAAAACGCTCAATATAAACCTGAGGTTGATAGGAAACCTCTAAATCATTGTTAAGTATTGCTTTTCTAAGTAAGTTCCCTATTCTTTCTTCTAACTCCACTCGTTCTTTTAAGGATGAATCAAAGAAGTGGATTCTGTTTCTTCCGTCTTTTTTCGCTTCGTGTCCAGCTATATCAGAGAACTTGAGAATTTCCTTAGAGGAGTATTCTCCAGAGAAGGCTAGAATTCCTATACTACAGGTAAGAATAAAATCCTTCTCATTTTTATCAAGGACTATGGGCTCACTTATCCTTTTAGAGATCCTCTTTGCTACGTTCTTTGCTTTTTCAAGGGCCCGATACCTGTCCTTGCCAAGACCACTTAATACAACTAAGAATTCGTCTCCTCCCAACCTACAAGCGACGTTAGGTTCTTTGGTTTCTTCTTTTATTCTTTCTGCCACTACTTTTAAAACTTTATCTCCTACATCGTGGCCGTATACGTCGTTAATGAGTTTAAAATGGTCAAGGTCTATGAAGAGAACAGCACTAAACGTTTTATTAAGAAACTTTTTAATGAATCTTCTGTTGTAAAGTCCCGTTAAAGAGTCATAAATTGCTAAGTAGAAAATCTTCTTTCTTCTGACACTTTTTTATCAGTTATATCCTCGAAAGAAAGAATAACTTCCTTTCCTTTTTCGATGACTTTCACGTAAGATCGTATCCACCTTTGTTCTTGGTTTGGGAGAATTATTCTGTAGTCAATTCTTGTAGAAGCAACCTTACTGTTGATTAACTTATCTCTCATCATTTTTATCTTGTTCCTATCGGCAGGATGTATAATAGAATAGTTAACTTTTCCAAGAATAAAGTCTTCTGAATCATAACCTAGAATTTCTTTTAGAGATTCCGAAGCAAAAACGCAAACCCGTTTTCCTTTTACTTCGTTCAATATAAGAAGTCCAAAACCACTATTGTTTATAGCATCTTTCAACTGGTCGTATTCCTTAGAAATTTCTGCAATAAGGTGTGTTAGCGAATGTAAAATACCTTTCTTTTTCTCTTCTTCTTTTTTTTCTCCTATTTCCTTTTCCTCTTTTTTCCTATCCCCTAATCCAACAACTGTTAGCGTTTCGTTTAGGAGATACTTGGAAAAATATTCTCCAAAAGTAAAGAAACCACAATTTGGAACATTAAAAACTTTTAATTCCTCTTTTACTATATCACCAAGGAAAGTTTTTCTTGCAGTGCAAGAAAAAATAAAAAAACAGTGGAAACTGCTTGCCAATTCGTGGAACTTGCTCAGATACTTATCTTTATCCCTTAAAGAACCACATCCTAACCTTACTTTTGTGCCTTCAGGAACATTACCAGAAAATGATAAAGATCCATCCTTATGTTTTTTTATACAAGCTCTTGCTATTGGGATGTTTTTTTCTCTAAAGATTAAAGGATACTCAATGCCTGTTACTGGTAATTCTTTGGCAACTTCGTTTCCCAAATATTTTCTATAAAACTCAACGGCAGGTAAATGGTTGATGGAAAAAACACGGTTTTTCCTTGACTTTGTAACTAAATATTCTCTACCTATTTCTTTCCAGTCAAAGAGGAAGTCTGGTTTATATTTCACATCTTTCTCTTTTAGTAAAACTCCTACTGTGCCATGGGTAGTTACTTTGTCGTTTATTAGAACTGCTGTTTCGGAAAGTATGTTTTTATTTCCTGCTTTTCCTCCTACTACGGAAAAATTATTAGAGACTTCAAAAATTCCCCTTAATACTTCTTCTCCTTCTGTGTAGGTTCCATCTGTTAAGAGGATTAATAGAGCAGTTTCATTTTCATTTAGAAGTTTTGAAAAACTGCTGGCTACTATTTTTCCATTTAAGTAATCGTCTTTTTCATCAGCATAAGCTAAGGAAATTACTCCTTCCTCTATTTCAAGAATACTAACAACGATTCCTTCTTCATAAAGCTTGGAATTAAAAATGTTTCCCGCAGTTGTGCACCCAACAACTTGGGTTTTTGTATTTTCCCTAAAAAATCTTCCTACTTTTTGTAGTTCTTCTATTCCGTTGGCACAGAAGATAAAGATAACACTTTTCTCTGGAGTAAGGAATGCTATTTTTTCTATCTGGAAATCTTTTATTAGTTCTCTTGCATCTTTAAAAGAGAAGTTTTTCATTTTGATCATTCTTTCCTCAAATCCCCCGTTACTTTGATTATCCCAAATAATTTTAAATGGGATTCAAAGTTTTTCAAAGGTTTATTTTCAAAAACTTAAGCTGAAAGTTTTGAAAATGAATTGTTAGTTCTTGTTTTAAAGAGATGCTAGGTAAATTGATAGAATGAAATCTACACTATTTGTAAAAAATCTAGGAGGTTTAAATAGATGTTTAAGGTTCTTGTTACGGAACACATAGCAGAAGCTGGTATTGAACTTTTAAGGAAGCAACCAGACGTGGAACTAACCTACGACCCTGAACTTTTTAGGAACTTTGACAAGATCCTTGAAATCATCCCTGAATACGATGCTCTTATCACAAGAAGTGGAACGCCTGTAAATAAGGAACTTCTTGAGAGAGGAAAGAAGCTAAAGGTTGTAGGAAGAGCGGGGGTTGGAGTTGACAATATTGACCTGGAAGAAGCGTCTCGCCGCGGAATTTTGGTTGTAAATGCACCAACAGGAAACACTTTGGCGGCTACAGAACACACAATGGGAATGATGATAGCTGCGGCAAGGCTTATTCCTTATGCTCACAAATCTTTGAAAGAAGAAAGAAGATGGGATAGAAAGAAGTTTATGGGAGTAGAACTTGCCGGTAAAACCCTTGGAATTATCGGTTTTGGAAGGATAGGTTCAAGGGTCGGAATAAGAGCAAAGGCTTTTGATATGAAAGTAATAGCCTATGACCCTTATATTAAAAGAGAAAAAGCCGAAAGACTTGGAGTGGAACTCGTTGATGATCTTGACGAACTTCTTCGCCGTTCAGACATCATTACTGTTCACACTCCTTTAACCGATGAAACCCGCAATATGATTACCAAGAAAGAAATTGAAAAAATGAAGGATGGCGTTATCATCCTCAACATTGCAAGGGGTGGAATAATAAACGAGAAAGACCTTTACGAGGCTTTAGTAAGTGGTAAGGTAAGAGCTGCTGCTGTTGATGTTTTCTCTAAAGAACCTGCCACAGATAATATCTTGCTTGATGCTCCAAACATCGTTGTTACTCCTCACATTGGTGCAAACACTTTTGAATCTCAAACAAATGTTGCAGTAATAATTGCAAACCAAGTTCTTGCTGCTCTTCGTGGAGAAGAAGTAGAGTTTGCAGTTAATGCTCCATACGATGATACAGCTGCTGCTAAAACTTTAAAACCTTACATGGAGCTTGCGGAAAAGCTAGGACTTTTTGCTGTTCAGGTTGCTTGTTCTAGGTCTAAGGAGATTGTCCTTGAATTTAGAGGAGATTTAGGGGAAGATGTTAAACCTCTTACAACAGCCTTCCTAAAAGGTTTCTTAGAAAAGATTGTTGATATTCCAGTAAACCTCATCAATGCACCATTTTTAGCAAAGGAAAAAGGAATTACTATTGTTGAAGTAAAAAGACCAGAAGGAATTAACTTTAAGAAACTAATAAGGGTTTCTTGTAAATCTGATGCTGGAGAGTTTACAATCGCCGGAACGGTTATGGATGATAAATTCCCTAAGATTGTTGAGATTAATGGCTTCCTATTTGAACTTACTCCGGAAGGGAAACTTCTACTTATCAAGAACTTTGACGTTCCAGGAGTTATCGGAAAGATTGGTTCTATACTTGGAAAGTACAACGTAAACATTGCAGGATTTCAGCTTGGAAGAGTTGAAAGAGGTAAAGAAGCTAAGGGAGTTATCCTGGTTGACGATGACGTTCCTCAAGAAGCTCTTAATGAAATTAAAAATATCCCAGAGATTTTAGAGGTTAAGCAGATAAGTCTTTAAATATTTATTTTTGTCCCCTTTCTTGGGGACTGTTCATTTTAAATGTGCATTAAGCAATGAGTAAATGAATAGAGAAAGAGATAGAGTTTTATATTGATGTGCTGAAAATCCTTTCAGCGTTTGCTATTGCTGTAGGTGGTGGAACGGCAAGTTTGATATTTAAACTCCATAATCATCTCAATATAGCACTGTTCTTCTTGGGTTTATGGATAGAATCAAGCCTGTTAATTTCAATGGCAAGGATTTATCTTAAAATAAAGCACCTTTTGGAGGATTTAAAAAATGAATGAATCCCTTCAGCTGGCTATTGGTATCTTTGGTATATTGGTTGTAGGAATAGCTTTTACTTATTTTATTTCTGTAGTCCTTAAAGATGTGTGGGGAAGTAAGTAACTTTATCCCACCTCAACAAAATCAAACTTTTCACCGAATCTAAATTTCATCAAATCCTTTAAATCGTTTAATCCTTCAAGATTTGGATTTTCTTCTACAAGTTTTTCGGCTTCCTCTTTTGCAAGCTTTAATAGTTCAAAATCTCTTCTTAAATCGGCAATTTTGAAGTCTCCAATACCGGATTGTCTTGTTCCAAATATTTCTCCCGGACCCCTAAATAGAAGATCTGCTTCTGCTATTTTGAACCCGTCGTTTGTGGACTCTAAAACTTTTAATCTTTTTATTGAGTCTTCGCTTACGTCCCTTTTTGTAACTAAGAAACAGTAGGACTGTCTATCTCCCCTTCCTACTCTACCTCTTAGCTGGTGGAGTTGTGCCAGTCCAAACCGTTCTGCATGTTCTATTACCATAACTGTAGCTTCCGGAACGTCTACACCAACTTCTATAACCGTTGTAGAAACAAGAACCTGATACTCTCCTTTTTTGAACTTGTCCATTACTTCGTCTTTTTCTTCCTGTTTCATTCTGCCGTGAAGTAGCCCAACTGAGAAAGGTGCAAGTTTTTCTTTCCAAAATGCGTGCATTTCTGTGGCAGCTTTCAGTTCAAGCCTTTCGGATTCCTCTATAAGAGGATAAACTATGTAAATTCTGTTTCCAGCTTTCAGTTCTTTAAATAGGAAGTCTATTAACGTTTCTCTTTCGTCTTCAAAGAGGATCTTGGTTTTTATCGGTTTTCTTCCAGCTGGAAGTTCGTCAATGATAGAAATGTCAAGGTCTCCGTAGGCTGTCATTGCAAGGGTTCTTGGTATTGGAGTAGCTGTCATAACAAGGACATCTGGCATCTTCCCTTTCTTTTTTAGAAGAACTCTCTGTTTTACTCCAAACCGGTGCTGTTCGTCTATTATTACAAGTCCAAGGTTTTTAAACTCAACATTTTCTTGGATAAGAGCATGAGTTCCGACAACAACTTCTATAAATCCTTCTTTTATTGCTTTGTACATTGTTTCTTTCTCTTTTTTTGTCATACTTCCTGTCAAAAGTCCAACTCTTATTCCAAATGGTTTTAGAAACTCTTTAAACTTTTTAAAGTGCTGGTTGGCAAGGATTTCTGTTGGAGCCATTACTGCTACCTGATAACCACTCCTTACCGCAAAAAATGAAGCAGCGGCAGCAATAACCGTTTTACCGCTTCCGACGTCTCCTTGAACGAGTCTGTTCATAGGGAACTCTTTCTTCATATCCTCTATTATTTCTTTTAATACCCTCTCTTGAGCGTTTGTTAACTTAAAAGGAAGGGCTTTTTTAAACTCTTCTACCAAAGACTCATCTACAGGGAAAGCAATTCCTTTTTCTTTCTTTATTTTCTGCTTGTGAAGTGCCAAGGCTAACTGGAAAAGAAACAGTTCGTCAAAGATAACCCTTTTTTGGTAGGGAGTTTTAAAGTTTAAAAGTTCTTCTGCTTCCTCGTCAAAAGGAAAGTGGACTCTCCAGAAAGCAGTTGGAGCATCGGGAAAAGAGTTTCTTTTCAAGATATCTTCTGGTAAGTATTCTGGTAAAAACGGAACTGCCTTTTTAATGACGCTTTCTATATCCTTCCTAAGGGTTGTCTGTCTTATTCCTTCTGTTGTGTGGTAGATTGGAAGTATTACTCCCAGTTTTTCAAGTTTCCCTTTGTATTTATCGAGAACTTCAACTTCTGGATGAACCATTGAAAATCCACCAAGTTCCCGCTTTACAATGCCATAAGCAAGAATCTCTTTTCCAAGTTCTTTGGCGGTAGAAAAAAGTTTTTTGTAGTATCCGAAAACTTTTTCTTGGAAGAAAATAAGGGTTATAGTTCCGGTCTTATCGTAAAGGATAACTCTTAGTATTTTCTTTTTCTTTTTGGAAGTTTCGAAAACGGAAAGTTTAACCACTTTCCCTTTTACTAAAGTGGTTTCGTTAGGTTTTAAATAGGCTAAAGGAGTTATCGTTGTTCTATCCTCGTATCTAAAGGGTAAATAGTAAATTGCATCGAGGATAGTTTCTATTCCGAGTTTTTTAAGTCTATTTACAGTTGTCTTTTTTATTCCTTTGATTGTTGATATTGGCTGGAAGAAAGCCTTTATGGGATAAAGTTTTTTCCTTTTAAAGTCCGGAGTACCGCTGATAATTCTTTCCTTTTTTAACTCTCCGCTTTTTGCTTTTTCTATATCTTCAGGAGAAAACTTTAAAGTAATTACTTTGTGAACCTCTCGTAAAAAGGCTTTCTTTTGTTCGAGAGAAAAACTTTCGTACTTTTCAAGATACGAGATGACTTTTTCTATCCACTTTTTTCTCTTACTGTCAAGGTAAGGGTAAAGTTCTTTTAGAAGAGATCTTAAAATTTTGTGAGGATCTTTTACCCTATCTAAATACTTAAAGTCTTCACGGACAATGAGATTTAAGAGCTTCTTTATCCTTTCTAGCGTTTTCCTCATCTATTGTCCTTTATAATAGTTGGTATCATTTTATTTTAAAGGGTAGGAAGGAATGAGAAAAGCGATATACCTATTAGCCACTTTGCCAGTCCTATTTTCTTGTGTGACATCAACAACACAGAAAGATAAGATTGCTTTAAAACCTTCGCAAGAAGTTAAAAAAGCACAAAATTTCCTTTACTACTATATGGTTTATTTACAGGAAAAGAATAAGGGAAACTTGACCAAAGCTTATGAGAACCTTATTAAAGCGGTAGAGCTTTCTAATTACAAGGAAGAATTTCTTTTAGAAGCAGCAAAATTTTCGGCAAGTCTTAAAAAACTTGACGATGCAGAAAGGTTTGCCAGAAAGGTTTTAAAAGTAGATCCTAAAAACTCTCAAGCTTTAAAAATACTTGGGGAAATTTCTATTCTTAAAGGAAACAGAAAAGAAGCCAAAAAGTTTCTAAAAGAGGCCTTGGAGTTCTCAAAAGATAAAGATGTATACCTTATGCTTTCAAATCTTTACATAA
>JBDOLX010000096.1:0-1031 GCA_039832905.1 Desulfurobacteriaceae bacterium
TTTCCCATTCCAACGTACTGAGAACCTTGTCCAGGAAAGATAAAAGCTACAGCCATTTTCCTCCTCCTTTTATTCTTGAATACCTTCTTCCTTAACAGCAGCTTCTATTAAGGAGATTACCTCGTCTATAAGATTTTCATCTTCAGCTTCAACCATTATCCTAAGTAAGGGTTCTGTTCCCGAATACCTCACTAATACCCTACCTTTTCCAGAAAGTTTTTTTTCAGCTTCCTCAATTGCTTTTTTAAGTTTTGGAAGTTTCTCAATAGGCTTCTTTTCCTTTACTCCAATATTTTTTAGTTTCTGTGGAAATTTCTTCATTAAGGAAGAAAGTTCACTTAAAGGTCTTCTTGTTGATTTAACAATAGAAGCAAGGATGATAGAAGTCAAAAGTCCGTCTCCCGTTTCTAAAAAGTCCCTCAAGATTATATGTCCGGACTGCTCTCCTCCAACAAGCGTCCCAGTTTCTACCATCTTTTCTGAAACAAATCTATCTCCTACATTTGTTCTTATGAGTTCTATTCCAAGCTCTTTCAGAAATAACTCTAAACCTATATTGCTCATTACTGTAGCAACAACTGTTTTGTTCTTCTCCATATAGTGAGCTGCCAGAATAGCCATTATCTCGTCACCGTCAACAACACGTCCTTTTTCGTCAATAGCTATACACCTATCACCATCTCCATCATAAGCAAAACCTACATCAAGGTTTAAGTCCTTTACCTTTGAAGCAAGAAATTCCGGAGAAGTAGCACCACAGTTCTCATTTATGTTTTTACCGTCCGGTTCAGCGTTAAAGACGAAGACTTTAGCACCAAGAGATTTAAAAATAAGAGGGGCTATCTTGAAAGTTGCTCCGTTGGCACAGTCTATACCTATCTTAAGTCCTGCTAAGTATCTACCTGCAGATTCTAAAAATTTCTCATACATTTCAACAAGGTTCTCTCCACTAAATACCCTTCCAATATTTTCGGGAGAAGCTTTAGGTAACTCATATTTGTTGAAAATAACTAGTTCTAATGAAGCTTCTT
>JBDOLX010000096.1:1041-3724 GCA_039832905.1 Desulfurobacteriaceae bacterium
TGTACTCATATGGGTTATGTGAGGCAGAAATCATCACTCCGCCAGAGAAATCCCCTTTTCTTATAAAGAAAGAAATTGCAGGAGTCGGAACTATATCAACATCTATTACATCAACTCCCGTTGCGGTCAAACCGCTTACGAAAGCGGACTTGATCATATCTGAGGAAGCTCTTGTGTCTTTTCCAACAACTACTGTGTGTTCTCTGTCAGGATACTTGGCATTGAGGTAAACACCGTAAGCAATACCTATCTTTTGAACCATTTCAGGAGTTAGAGGATACCTGTTGGCAACTCCTCTAATACCATCCGTTCCAAAAAGTCTTCTCTTTGGGGCTTTCATTTTCCCTCTCTCCTCTTTATCGAAAGTTTTACCCTTTTTGGATCAACCTTATACTCACTCTCAATGTTCAGGTAAATTTCAGCGTTTTCTCTTATGCTGGAAAGATCTATCTTTTCTGTTTTCACAAAGTTTACCTTATTTTTCTTTTTCTCTGGAACATAGACAATAACGTAGTTGGGAGAAAGTACTAACTTCAAATTCTTTCTAACGCCGCTTGCATTAAGTTTTACAGGAACAACCTTCTTTATAAGTTTTTCAACCTTTACTTTTAAGTAGTTTGGAGTAACATTTTTAACTTTCACAGATGAGACAGGAAGTATTAAATTTTCTACTTTTATTTCAAGCATTCCTTTGTCATTTCTTAAAGGTAAAACCTTTGGAAGCAAAACTTTAACAACTCCCTTTTCTCGCAAAATAAGAAGATCCTTCCTATATCCTTCACAAGATAAATAGACTTGGGTAGGGTAATAGTCAATTACCTCATAGTTTCCTGTCGAAACAGGAACAATTTTTACCTTAACCTCCGCTTCCGTTATTTCCTTGTTAGTAGCAAGAAGCCAGAGAAGAATGGCAAAAATGAAAGCCAAGACCTTATAGTGAATCTTATAAAAGAACAAATCAAACAGTTTCTTCATTTCTCCTCTTAAAGTAGTCTAAAAGTTTCTTCCTTTCCTCTTTCTTTCTAACAAGAAGACCTTTCAGAACCTTCTTTAACTTTTGGGGATCAAGGTTCTTTATAAGTTTTCCTGTATAGGAAACGGAAACGGAACCTGTTTCTTCTGATATTACCACCACAATTGCGTCTGTTTCCTCAGTAATTCCGATTGCAGCTCTATGTCTTGTTCCAACGGTTTGAGGAAGGTTGGGATTCAAAGAAAGAGGTAAAAATGCTCCTGCTTTGTGAACCTTATTCCTCCTTACTATAACTGCCCCGTCGTGGAGCGGTGTTCCAGGCCAAAAAATGGTTACAAGAAGTTCTTTTGAAATTTTTCCGTCTATCATTGTTCCAGCTTCTATGTAGTTATCAAGGTTTACTTCTCTTTCTATTACTATTAATCCCCCTATTCTATCCTCAGAAAGTTTTTTAGAGGCTCTTACAATTTCTTCAATAACTTTTTCTGCTTCCTCTTCTGAAGCAAAAATTCCAAATTGTTTTTCTCCTAACTTTGCCAGTATTTTTCTAATCTCTGGCTGAAAAACAACTATTAATGCAATAATACCTACACTCATGAATCCTCCAATTATACTTGATAGTAGATCCATTTTTAGAAATGCAGTAATATTCCATACCAAATAAATCAGAATAATCCCTAAAAAAATATTTATTGCAACAGTTCCTCTAAGAAGTTTGTATGCATAATACAATAAAAATGCAACAAAAATAATATCAATAAAATTGATAATTGAAAAGTCGAGGATTTCCTTAAAAAATTCCATAATACGCTGTTAAATATACGTATAATTATAAAATAATCGAATAATTGGATTTTTAGAATTTTTAATTTTTACTGCTGCTTCTTTTATTTGAAAATCATCTGGCCTTGGTCTTCGTATAGAATGAATTTTTTCTTTAAAAAATTCTTCTGGATAATCAAAACTTTCTCCTTGAACATCTTGACTTAAAGACAGACACGCTGGTCCACAATCTGCAGGATCTAGCATTATTTGAATTGCTTGAGGCAAAGTTTGTAAAATCTGTTCAGGTCTTGTTATTTTATCAAAATATCTTGTTACAGGTTTAAAAGAATCATTTTGAGTAATGCCTGGGTTATTAAAATGTTCAACTTGTTGTAAAGCAGGATCTGGCATTCTATTTGCATATGTGTCTCCAGGTAAAAATAGTATTGGAAGTCTATTACTCATAGCAACAGCAGCTGCCGTTATCATATTAGTTGAACCTGGACCAACGGAACTTGTTGCTACAAAAATTTGTTTTCTTCTTTTCGCCCTGGCAAAGGCTATTCCTGTTAAAGCCATATTTTGTTCGTGATGGCCTCTCCAGGTTGGAAGTTCGTCTTTATTTTCCTCCAAAGCTTGACCAAGACAAGCAACATTTCCATGACCAAAAATACCAAATACCCCAGCAAATAAAGGAGCTTTTTTACCATTAATTAGAATTTTTTGAGCAATAAGATGTTTTACTAGTGCATGAGCGCAAGTAAGCTTTATTTTTTTCATATTTAAAGTTATATTTTAAAAAAAAATATCTCATTTAGTAAACCATAAAATAAAATTATGTATAGTAAATTTGGACAGTTCATTGATGGAAAATGGCAGCAAGCTGAAAAAAAAGAAACATACGACGTAATCAACCCACCCACAGAGGAAGTAATTGAACAAGCT
>JBDOLX010000097.1:0-5488 GCA_039832905.1 Desulfurobacteriaceae bacterium
CTAAAGATAAAGAGGTAAAAGTTTCTCTAAACGAGGTTAAAAATGAAAAAAGTAAGTACGGTTTAAAGGTTAAGCTTGATGCTGTATATACAAGAAATTACGGTTTTGAGTCTAGGGAAAACGAAGAATACGGTTTTATAAGCCTTGCCGTTCAGTATCCAATTTTCTCATTTGGAAGAAAAAAATACGATATCTTGAGTACAAAACTGAAGAAACTTTCAAAAGAGAAAGAGTTTGAAACGGAGAAGTTAAACTTAAAAGAAAAGTTGAGTAATGCCATTTCCGATTTGGTATCTATCCAATCTAAAATAGAACTTTCCCGTGAAAAACTCTCCTTAGCGAAAGAGATAGAGAGGATAGAAAAGTTAAAGTACGAAACGGGAAAGGGGGATATAGACCACTACTTATTGGCAAAGGCAAAAAGATTTTTGGCAGAAGCTGAGCTTAATAGCTACTACTATAAGTGGGAAATTGCCAAAAGAACCATTAAAGCCCTTGTGGAGGATGAACTATGAGAGCCAATTTTTTGTTTGTTTTAATTTTGGCTATAACTCTTGCTTTTGTAGGGTTTCTAGTTAAAAAGAAAAAACAGGAGATTTCAAAAATTCCTCCGCCAAAGACTTATGAAATACCTGTTGAATTTGCAAAAGTAAAAAATGGAGAAATTAGAGAGGAATTTTTTTTCGTTGGCACAGTAGAACCTTATGAGTTTGCAAAGGTATCAACTAAACTTTCTGGAAGAGTCTTAAAAGTCTATAAAAGAGAAGGAGATTACTTTAAGAAAGGGGAAATTCTTGTAAAGATTGATGATAAAGAATTAAGGAGAAACATCTCTTCCTTAGAGAAGGAAAAGAAAGCAAAGGAGACTTTAATAAAAGGGCTTGAGGCTGAGCTTAAAAGTACTGAAATCCTTTTGAAGAATGCTCAAAATGAGTACGAAAGAGAAAAATTCTTATTTGAAAATGGGGCTGTACCAAAAGTTGTTTTAGAAAAGGCAGAAAACAACGTAGCGGAGTTGAGATCAAAACTTGAAAATGTAAAAGCTAAGCTAAGGGAAATAAAACTTTCAATTTCAGCGCTCAATGAAAAGATAAAAGGATTAAAGTCTCAGTTACAGTATACCGAAATTAAAGCTATAAAAGATGGGCAGGTAGCGAGGCTTTTCTTACACGAAGGAGATTTGGCGACTCCCGGAAAACCAATAATGGAAGTTTTTTACCCTCAGGACGGTCTAAAGATATTGGTCAATATTCCAAGAGAAGATGCAAAAGAAATACCGGTTAAGAGTGAAGTTTTCTTAGCAAATTCCTTAGAAAAAGTAGGAGAAATTGTTAAGTATTATCCATTTGCAAGTAGCCAAAACTCTCTACTTGTAGCAGAGGTAAAGGTAAAGAAGAACAAAGGGGTTAGACCTTTTGAAAACGTTTCTTTAAAGATTTTAGGAAAACCTTATAAAGGAGAGGTCGTTCCTGTCTATTCTCTCTTACACCTAAAAGACGGAACGTACGTTCTAAAGGTAAACGAAAATGGAAAAGTTACACCTCTTAAAGTAGAAGTTCTAAAAACCTTCAAAGATAAGGCTGTTATTTCCTCAAAGTTAAAACAGGGCGATAAAGTAGTTGTGGGAAGAGAAAGTAAGCTTTTAGAAGTTCTTAGAGAGGGCAAGGCGGTTTTGGTGGAGGAGTTTAATGGGTAAGATAATAGAATGGTACATAAAGAAACCCCATGCCGTTTTAGCTTTTCTTCTTTTCTTCTGTGTTATAGGTCTTATAGGTTTTAAGGAAATTCCAAGAAAGTTCTTTCCAGATGCCAATAGACCTCAGATAGCAATAGTTACAGTAGAGCCTGGAGCATCAGCGAAGGACATAGCTTCCCACATTACAAGACCTATTGAACAAAGAATGAAGACATTGGACTTGGTTAGAACTGTAAAATCGGTTTCAAAAGATGAAGTTTCTGTAATTACTGTAGAGTTTGAGTACGAAAAAGGAATAGATGCAGCAGCAACCGATGTAGCGAATGAACTTTCAAAAGTTATTCCTTACCTTCCAAAAGATATCTTGCCCCCTCAGGTTTACAAGATTACAGATGCTACAAATCCCGTAATGGTCATTGCTGTATCACCGAAGGAAAATTCTAAGTTATCTTTAGCCCAAGTAAGAGAGATAGTAGAGAATGAAATAAAAGATAAGTTGCTAAACCTTCCAAACGTTTCAGATGTTGAAGTTTTTGGAGGATATAAGAGAGAAATAAGGATTTATCCCGATTATCTAAAACTTGCTCAGCTTAATATATCTCTTTATCAACTTGCAAAAGCTATAAGAGAAAATAACAAGAATGCTCCTGTAGGTTTAACTATAAATAAAGAAGGTCTTGTAGTTGTAAAGATTGAGGGTGAAGTAGATAGGATAGAGAAGTTAAAGGAAATTTATGTTGCTCCGAATGTAAAAGTAAAAGATGTAGCAAGGGTTGAATGGGGATATAGAGAAAGGCTTTCTGCTTACCATGGGAACGGGAAACCAGCTATTGGTATAAGTATTTTGCGTTCTCCAAAAACTTACGAACTTCCAGCTATTGAATCTGTAAAGAAGTTCTTGCCAAAACTGAAAAAGGAATACCCAGAGCTCAACTTTGAGATTACAGATACTCAAGAATGGATGATAAGACTTTCCAATGCAAATATGCTTGAAGCTCTAAGAGACGCAGTAATAATGACTTTAATTGTCATTTTCCTTTTCCTTGCAAATGTGAGAATGTTAATAGTTACTATCTTTTCTATACCAATTACCTATCTAATTACAATAGGTCTTATGTGGCTCTTTGGATTCAACTTTAATATCGTTACGCTAACGGCTGTGATACTTGCACTTGGAATGCTGACAGATGATGCAGTAGTTATTGTGGAGAGTATCGAAAGGCATTACTACGAGTTAAAGAAAGACATATTTACTGCTACTGTAGATGGGACAAAAGAGGTAATGCTTGCAGACTTTAGCGGAACTTTCACTACACTCGTTATGCTTCTTCCTATTGTTTTCATTGGAGGATACGTTGAAAAAATTCTTCAACTTCTTTCTCTGGTTTTGATTATTTCACTAATAGTTTCTTATATAGTTTCAGTTACTTTCCTGCCAATGATAACTCCTTATATTCTCAAGAAAACCCCAGATAAAAACTTTCTTGAAAGGAAAGTTTACTCTTTCTTTGTTAAAGGAGTTGTTTTTAATACAGGAAACTTTTACGCATCGCTAGTAAATACAGCTTTAAAAAGTCCAATCAGAAAGGTAGCTTTTGTAACTTTAGCTGTTTTTCTTTTTGTTCTTACTGTAAAGAACGTAGCTCCTCTTATTGGGAGGGATTTAATGCCTCCTATGGATACTGGGATCGTAATTGTAAAGGCTGAAACAGATCCCAATACTTCCTTAGAAAAGACAGAGGAAATTCTTTCAAAAATGGAAAAAATTGTTCTATCTATGCCTTACACGATAAGAGTTTCTTCCAGTATAGGTTCTGAACCGGGAGTTCTTTCATTTGGAAGTGGAAAACTACCTCAACAGATAGAAATGAAAATCCAATTTGTTGATAGGTTTAAAAGAAAAGAAACTATTTGGGAAATAGAAGAAAAACTCCGAGAAGCTTTTAACAAAATTCCAGGTCTTAGGTATGTCCATGTTCACGATTTTGGAGCAACACCGCTTTCATCTATAAAAGCAACTATAGATGAAATGATTTACGGTAAAGACGAAAAAGTTCTAAACGAGATAGGAGAGAAACTAAAGACTCTTTTACAAAATGTAAAAGGTTTAACTTCTGTTTCAAGAAGTTGGTATATGGATAAGAAGGAGTACATTCTAAAGATTGATTCAAATAAAGCAGCTCTTTTTGGTTTGACTCCTCTTGAAATAGGAAATTATGTTGGAGGTTTTATTAAAGGTATACCAGCATCCTCCTTTGTTGTACCTATGGAAAACGGTATAACTATAAGAATTATCCTTCCAAAAGAAAAAAAAGGATTTGTTGATGACTTAAAGTCTATACCTATTCCTACAAAGAAAGGATTTATTCCTCTTTCTTACTTTGTAGAGATAGAGGAAAAGTTTGTTCCTAATGTAATCACGCACCAAGATTTACTTAACACTTTAGATGTACAAGGTTTTAGAACAACTACTCCTGTTACTTTCCTTCAAGGTCAAGTTAATATGATGGAGAAGAAGCTAGAACTTCCAGAAGGTTATGGTATTTCCCATGAAGGGGAAATTAAACAGATGAAAGAGAGTTTTAAGAGACTGTTCAAAGCTTTAGCAATTGGAATAATTGTTCTTTACTTTACTCTTACAATGGTTTTTGGTTCTTTTACTTATCCTATTTCCATAATGGCAGCAATTCCTTTAGCTGTTATTGGGGCTATTGTTTCCCTTTTTATTTCGGGAAAACCCCAGTGTATGCCAGCCTTTATGGGAATGATACTTTTAGCTGGAATTATTGTTAACAACTCCATTCTCTTGATAGACTTTATTAAAAAAGCAAGGGAGAAAGGAAAGTCTCTAAACGAAGCAATAATAGAAAGTGTAAAAATTAGAACACGTCCCGTTCTTATGACAGCATTCGGAACGTCTGTTGGTATGATTCCTATTGCTCTTGGGGCGGCTTTAGGACTTGAAAGACTTGCGCCACTTGCAACTGTTGCAATTGGTGGACTTATCGTTGGTACATTTATGACTCTCGTTTTCATTCCTATTTTGGTTTCCTTAATCGAGGATATAAAAGGTCTTTTTAGGAGTACTTAAAGTGGTAAAGAAGATAGCTTTTATATGTACAGGGAACTCAGCAAGAAGCCAGATAGCAGAAGGTTTAGCTAAGCATTTGGCAGAACTTTATGGAAAAGAAATTGAAGTCTACTCTGCCGGTTCAAAACCAGTAGGTTATATCCATCCTTTAGCTATAAAAGTTATGGAAGAAGAAGGAATAGATATTTCAAGTCAGTGTTCAAAGTCTCTAGAGGAAATTCCTTTGTCAGAATTGGATATTGTTATAACGCTTTGTGGTGAAGCTAAAGAAGATTGTCCAGTTATCCCCGGAGTAAAGCTTATTCACTGGGGACTTCCAGATCCAGCAAAAGTGGAAGGGACAGAAGAAAAAAGGATAGAAGCTTTTAGGAAAACAAAAGAGGAAATAAAAAAATGTTAGAAAAATTATTTGAAAATTTTTGTTAAAGTATTAGTATTCCTAAGAAAATTCCTAAACCAAAGGTAACTTGATAAAATTAATAAAATAAAAGGTAATAGGAATAAAAAGGGAGGCGGTAATGCTTTCAACCCTGTTCTTAGTTATTGACCTTATTGCGCTTATTGCCGGTGTAGTTCTTTTGCGGCGTTGGAAGTTGAAAATTGAGAAAAAGGGAAGTGTAAAAGCTTTAGTTTTTCCAGCAGTAGTAGTTTTGTTGTTTTTCTTAGGACTTTTCTTTAACGATATCATCATCTTATTAGTT
>JBDOLX010000097.1:5498-16993 GCA_039832905.1 Desulfurobacteriaceae bacterium
GCTACGACAGCTACTTTTCCCGCCATCATTACATCTGTTCCTCTTCTTATGCCATCAACAAGACTTTCCTTACATCCATATAAATTATCAAATTTAGATTTAGTAACAGAATCATTAACGTTGATGGCTGGAACTTTTAATAACCCTTCGTTTTCCATATCCTTTAAACGATGAACCCCGGTTGTTGTTTCTTCTGAAAGTCCTCTTATTTCTTCCAGCATTTTAGGATATTTAGGATTTATTTTTGTGATGAACGCAACAGAAGGAAGTAGAACTTTATTAATTCTCATGTTTATTTTTAGCGTATATGTCTTAGTTCTTTCAAGGGGAATTCTTGTTGCCCTATGCAGCAAAATTTTTGAGAATAAAGGATACAACGGGAACTTAGCTATCATCTTAGTATTTTTGGACTTTATCGGACTATTAGTAGCACTTCTAGTAAAGGAAAGAGAAAGGAGGAAAGAAAATTAGAAACTTCTTTCTACTATGAAATCTGCAATCTCAAAAAGAGATTTCTTATAAGGAGATTCTGGAAAGATGTTTAAAATTTCTTTTGCTTTATTAACGTATTCTTTAGCAAGTTTTACTGTCTCACTAACTCCATTCTTCTCAATGGCAAACTCTCTTACAAAGTTTATTTCTTCCTGTGTTGGATTAGTATTTTGTAATACTTTGGAAACCTCTTCTTTTTCCTCATCACTACAGTTTTTCAGTGCAAAAAGGAGTGGATAGGTTACCTTACCTTCTCTTATGTCGTTTCCAGCAGGTTTTCCTATTGTTTTTTCATCTGAGGTATAGTCAAAAGCATCGTCAATAAGCTGGAAAGCATAACCTATATACTCACCAAAAAGTTTTAAGGCTTTTCTTTCTTCTTCCTCAGCATTACCGAGTATAGCTCCAACTTCTAAACATGTAGCAAGAAGAGATGCAGTTTTTCTATAAATAATGTCAAAGTATTCTTCTTCTTTAAGGTTTACATTTCCTATTTTTTCAAGCTGTAACAGTTCTCCCTCGGCCATATCCTGAACAGTCTTCGCAGCTACTTTTAAAACCTCACTTCCGCCGTAAACTGCCAAAACGTAAATAGCTTTTGCAAACATGTAGTCACCAGCAAGGACTGCAACATCATTTCCAAAAACTGCATTTGCAGAAGGCCTTCCTCTTCTTAATTTTGCACCATCAACAATATCATCGTGCAAAAGTGTTGCCGTGTGCATATACTCCATAACGGTAGCAACCGGAATCAATTTTTCTTCTGGAGCATTTGTGATCTTTCCTGCTAGTATAGTTAATCCTGGTCTTACCCTTTTTCCTCCGCTATCAAGGATGTACCCTCCGGCTGTCAGAACAAGCTTTACGCCCGTTGATAAAAGCTGGCGTGAGTATTTTTCTACTTCCTCTAACTCTTTCCTTATTATTTCGAAAGGTTTGAAAATTTTCATGAAAACCTCTTTTACTTAAGAGGAATGTTTCTGCTTCCCGGTTTTACAAGAGGGGTTTTTCCTTCCTTGCAAATAGGACAGGAATCTGGTTCAAATACTGGAACCTCTAGTCTCCAGAGAGTTTCAAATGGCACTCCAAAATCAACTTTTCCACCACTTCTGTCAATTAAGCTTCCAACAGCAACAACTTCACCACCATTTTCTTTAACAACTTCTATTGTCTCTCTTGTTGACTTTCCTGTTGTAACAACATCTTCAACAACAATAACTTTACTTCCTTTTTCTATAGTAAACCCACGCCTTAAGGTTAACTTACCGTCAACTCTTTCGGCAAAAATTCCTTTTGTTTTTAGGTGTCTTGCTACCTCGTATGAAACGAGAATTCCTCCAATTGCTGGAGCTATTACAAGGTCGTATTCAACATCTAGTTCTTTTAGTCTTCTTGCAAGTTCTTTGCACAAGATCTCTGAATACTCAGGATACTGTAAAACCTTTGCACATTGTAGATAGTAAGGACTATGAAGACCACTTGAAAGAAGAAAATGCCCTTCAAGGAAGGCATCAGCTTTTAAAAATATTTCCTTGATTTTATCTTCTGTAAGCATTTAGATTCCTCCAAAGCCCAAAAGTTTAAGCAAATTTTAACCTAAATTCTTACACAAACGCCCTTTTCTTTTAGATACTTTTTCAGTTCTGGAATAGAAATCTCTTTAAAGTGGAAGACCGATGCAGCGAGAACTGCGTCTGCTTTTCCTTCTGTTAGGCCTTCATAAAAATGTTCCTTTGTTCCAGCTCCGCCTGAAGCTATCACTGGGACAGAAACTGCTTCTGCAATAGCTTTTGTTAGCTCAATGTCATATCCAGACTTTGTTCCATCTTTATCCATAGATGTTAAGAGAATTTCTCCAGCTCCTAAGTCCACGACCCTTTTTGCCCACTCTATAGCGTTAATTCCGGTTGGAGTTCTTCCACCGTGAATGTAAACTTCCCAAGAATTTCCCTTCCTTTTAGCATCTATCGCCACAACTATACACTGAGAACCAAAAAGTTTTGCAGCTTCATAGATGAGATTGGGATTTTTAACTGCTGCTGTATTTATAGAGACTTTGTCTGCTCCAGCGTTTAAAAGGTTTCTTATGTCTTCTACGCTCTTTACACCACCGCCAACTGTAAGCGGCATAAAGACTTGTTCGGCAGTCTTTTTTACAACATCTATCATAATGTTTCTTTTCTCATAGCTGGCAGTAATATCTAAGAAAACAAGTTCATCTGCCCCTTGTTCATCGTAAACTTTTGCATTTTCAACAGGATCGCCAGCGTCTATTAAGTTAACAAAATTAATTCCCTTAACGACTCTTCCTTCTTTTACATCAAGACAGGGAATTATTCTCTTCGCAAGCATTTTTTCCTCTTTTAGACAATAATTTTTGGCTTTTCAAAATAATATCCTTGGGCATAGTCGGTGCCAAGCTTTTTTAGCCTTTCTACTATATCCTCGTTTTCTGCAAATTCTGCAATGGTCTTTATGTTAAGGGAATGGGCCATACTATTTATCGTCTTCACTATCTTTTCAGCTTTTCCTGAGTAGGTAATCTTCTTCACATAGCTCCCATCAATTTTTAAGAATTTGACAGGAACCCTTTCTATTATCTCTACAAAGTGAGAGAATGAGGAATAACCAGTTCCAAAATCATCGATTGATAGGGGGATTTCTGATTTGTTGAGGAAATCTACGAGAACATCAAAGTCTTCAATTGTAGCTTGTTCGGTTATTTCAAATCCGAAATTTAATCCTTTCTTTTTCATTTCCTCAGAAATCTTTTTTACTTCTTCAAAAGAGGGGGTTATCTTAAACGTTCTAGGACTTATATTTATGAACAAGAACTTGTCCTTGAATAAGTGAGCATTATCAAGGACTTTTCTTAGAACCATAATATCCAAGAGATCTATAAGTCTATATTCGTAAACAAGGTCTATAAACTCATAAGCGGGAATAATTTCTCCCTTATTGTTTCTAAGTCTTACTAAGATTTCATAGTGGCTTACTTTTCCTGTTTTGAGGTCATATATCCCCTGTATAGCTAAAGCTAAGTTACCGGAAGAAAGCTTTTCCACCAGATCCTCGTAAAGACTTTTAAATATTGCCACTTTTTTGTGATTATCAAAATTTTCTAGATCAAGAATGAAAAGGTTATTGGAATCTTTCTTACTTTCCCTTATAGCAAACCTTATGGTGTTAAAGAGATCTTCTTTGTTTAGACTGCTGTTTTTGGGAATTCTTATCAGAAAACCGGATATATCTATCTTTATTGGTAGGCTTCTAAACTCTTCCTTTATCTGTTTTTTTAGTTTCAAAAATATATTCTCATAATCCAGTTCTGTATTATCTGAAATAACACAAACAGCTCCATAAGAACACTTGATAACAGCCTGTCTCTTATCGTTTGGAACAAGGTTTAGTAGTTTTTTTATCAGAGAGTAGAAAATAGTGTCTCCAACTGTGTAACCGAGGACCTTGTTGAGGAAAGAAATCTCTCTTGGGTCAATAACAAAAAGAAAAAGCTCTCTCTTTTCATTGGCAATGAAGGAAATTATTTCTTCTAGCGAAGTGTTTTTCTTTGCTGTTTCTATGTTGTTGAATATTTCTCCAAGCTTTTCAAATAAAAAGTAAAGAGTTATCAAGATAAGGTAAGCCGGCAGATATTTTTCCTCTTTGAAGTAAGTCTCGAAGAGATTGAGATAGGTATGGATTAAAGAGTGTATTCTTTGTGATTCCTCACAAATTTCTAACTTATGATAAATTATTCTGAACTCTAGACTTTTCATGTATTGATCAATTGGGCAATCCTTTAGATCCGGAATTTGGGAAGGTTGCTTTTTTAAAACGTTTTGGAGTAGAGAAAAATGCTGAAGCAGGTAGCTAGTTGTCTCGGAAGACAGTTTCTTTTTTAATTTCTTCTTCTTTTCAGGCAGGGATTCCAAGATAAAACCTAAGGCTACAAGATTGGTAAATTTTTTCATAAATGTGTTAGTGGATTCTATTAAGTGATTAGGAAGATGTTCAGTATTTATGTAGTTGATAACCTTGAAAATTAGAGTGTTTATAATGTCAACGATGAAAGCTATGCTTAAGTTCTTGCGGTAAAGTTTCTTTCCAATTTCTATTACTGTAGTTTCAAATCTTTCTTCATCGCTAAAAAAGTACTCTACAAGCTCTTTAAACTTAGGTCTAATCTCTTTACAGAAATTTTCTACGTTAGTAATTCCCTGTTTTTCTCTAATACTGATAGAGAGTTCTTTTAAGTAGCTTTCGCAGAAAGTGTCAAAAAACTTAAGATATTCGTTTGTCCAAAGGTTTTTACCCATCCCCCCAAAAGCCTCCTCACGAGATAACTACTTTTTCAAGTATTCATGAACTCTTTTAATGGAACACAGCTTCCCACACATTGTACAGGTTTCCTCATCCTTTTGAGGTCTTCTCTCTTCTCTGTATCTTCTTGCTTTCTCAGGGTCTATCGCTAATTCAAACTGCCTTTCCCAATCTAAGTTTTCTCTTGCCTTTGCCATTTCCAAGTCCCATTCAAGAGCACCCGGTACTCCTTTGACTATATCAGCAGCATGTCCTGCAATCCTTGCGGCTATTACACCTTCTTTAACATCCTCTACATCTGGAAGTGCAAGGTGTTCTGCTGGAGTTAAGTAGCAAAGGAAATCGGCTCCAGCTCTCGCTGCTATTGCACCACCAATGGCTCCGGCTATGTGGTCGTATCCTGGAGCAATGTCTGTAACTATTGGGCCAAGAACGTAGAATGGGGCATTGTGGCAAAGTCTTTTCTGTAAAATGATGTTTGCCTCTACTTGATCAAGTGGAACGTGTCCTGGTCCTTCAACCATCGCTTGAACGTCTGCTTCTCTTGCTCTATCTACAAGTTCTCCAAGAGTTATTAGCTCTTCTATTTGGCACCTATCTGTCGCATCAGCAATACAACCGGGTCTCATTCCATCTCCAAGAGACAGAGTTACATCGTACTTTTTAGCTATTTCTAATAGTCTATCATAATGTTCATATAGAGGATTTTCTTTTTCATTGTAAACCATCCATTCCGCCATAAGGGCTCCACCACGGGAAACGATGTTCATTATCCTTCCTTCGTTTCTTAACCTCTCTAGAGAGGTTAAAGTTACTCCACAGTGAACTGTAATAAAATCAACACCGTCTTGACAATGCTTTTCTATAACCTTGAATAGGTCATCAACGGTCATTTTTCCTATAAAACCGTACTTATCGACAGCTTCCTTTGCAGCTTGGTAAATAGGAACTGTTCCAACCATTACTGGTGAATTCTCTATGATTATCTTTCTTGTTTCGTCAATGTGGTCTCCAGTTGATAAGTCCATTACAGCATCAGCACCATATTTAATGGCAACTTTTAACTTCTCAAGTTCCAACTCTATACTTTCAATGTCTCCAGATGTTCCTATGTTTGCATTTACTTTTGTAATTAGTCCTTTTCCAATGCCCCTAGGTTGGAAATTCTCTTTTTCTCTATGATAAATGTTGGCAGGGATAACAATAGTTCCCTCTATAAGTCCTTGGACTATATAATCAACATCTCTTTTTTCGTACTTTGCTACAAATTCCATTTCCTTAGTAACTACTCCTTTCTTAGCAAGTTCTACTAAAGTAGCCATAATTCCCCCTTTGAAAGGATATTGTCAAACAAAAAAAAGCCCCCGAAGGGGCAAGGGTTTACTTGCTTTCTTTTAACTTAGCAGCGATTTCTTCTGCTACTTTCTTACCGGACATTAGCATTCCACCAAATACAGGTCCCATTCTGTGGCTACCACAGGTAGCGTTTGCTGCCATTCCACTAACGTAAATGCCTGGAAATACTTCCTTGCTATTTTTAACAGTGTCTTCCTCTCCAACAGATGCCCAAAGAGGTTTTTCTCCTACAACACAGCCCGTTTCTGTGTCAAGCCTTATTCCTGCTTTTTTCTGGAGGGTAGAAATTACGTAAGCATCATGACCTGTTGCGTCTATTACATATTTTGACTCTATCGCAAGAGGATCAACGTGCATTCTTGTTAAGTCAACAGCAGTCCAGTTAATTACAAGACCACATACTCTATAATTGTTATCTACCTTTTTAAGAACGACATCTTCTACAGTTACACCGTTGAATATTGTAGCACCAGCTTTTATAGCTTTTGATGCAATTGTTGTTACTGCCTCTACTGCATCAGCTATGTAGTATCCATCGGTATACTTTTTATAAGAAACTCCAAACTCGTCAAGGATTTCTCTTCCCATTTCTTGAACGACTATTTCATTAAAGAACATAGCTCCTGCCCACATTCCTCCACCAATGGAAAGTTTCCTCTCATAAAGAGAAACTTTAAATCCTTCTTTTGCTAAATAGTAAGCAGCTACAAGCCCAGAAGGACCTCCCCCTACAATCGCAACATCCACTTCAAGGTGATCTTTTAGTTTTTCCATGAAAGATTCAATAATGGCTTGGGAGATAATAACTTCTCTTAGGTTTTGCATAGTATCCTCCTTTTAAATTTTTTTGGAGCCTGAGGGGGGAGTCTAAAGGGAGGTAAAAGATTACCTCGCCGCTCCCTACGCCGGTATTACCCGGATCAGGTTCAAAGGGTTCTCCCCTACAAGGGGAGTCTCAGGAGCTTTAGCTCCACCCCTGCGGCTTAACTTCAAAAATTATGCTTTGATAAGTTTTTTTTCAATATTCGCGATTTTTTCTTTTTCTACGATAGTTTCCAAATGATATTAATCTTGTTTTTTATATCAAAAGAAAAATAAAATGAAGAAACGAAAAACAGGAAACAGATACAGCTACATAATTAACCGAAAATTTTCTTAAACTCGTTGAAAGCTTCTTGTAATCTAGTTAAGTTTTGAACTCCACCTTGGGCTAAGTCTGGTCTTCCACCGCCTCTTCCTTCAAGTATTGGGGCAACTTTCTTAATTATCTCTCCAGCTTTAAACTTATCGGTTAAGTCCTTTGTTAGAGCTATAAGAAGACTTGCTTTTCCATCTTTAATACCAACAAGCATTACAGCACAAGGTTTGGCTTTATTTCTAATAACATCTGCTATTTCTGCAAGTTCTTTTCCACCAAAACCCTCAAGTTTTGCAGTAACTATTCTAATGCCGTTAACTGTAGGGGAATTTTCTACAATCTTGTCAACTTTAAGTGTTGCAAGTTTTCTCTTAGCTCTCTCAAGTTCTTTCTCTGTTTCTTTAAGTTTTTCTTCAAGCTTTTGAATTTTCTGGACTATTTGTTCTTCAGGGGATTGAAGTTGTTTTCTTATATCTTTTATAAGGTTTTCTTTCTCTTTAACGTAGTTAAACGCTTCTTCTCCAACCAAAGCCTCAATCCTTCTTGTTCCTGAAGAAATGGAAGATTCAGAAACTATTTTGAAGAATCCAATATCTCCACTTCTTTCAACGTGAGTTCCACCACAGAGCTCTACACTCACTCCTCCAACATCAACAACTCTTACAACGTCCCCATACTTTTCATCAAACAGGGCTATTGCTCCTTTTTTCAGGGCTTCATCGTAAGACATTTCTTCAATTTTTACAGGATAGTTGTTAAGTATCCACCTATAAACAGTTCTTTCAACCAAGGATATTTCTTCTTCGGTTGGTGTTTCAAAGTGGGTGAAGTCAAACCTTAACCTGTCTGGAAGAACCAAAGAACCTGCCTGTTTTACGTGGTTTCCAAGAACTTCTCTTAAAGCTTTGTGTAATAGATGCGTTGCAGTATGGGCGCGCATAATAGCTTTTCTTCTTTCTTCATTAACTGTTGCCTTTACAACATCGCCAACCTTTATTTCTCCTCTCTTTATTTTGACCTTATGGCCTATAAGGTTTTCTGTTAAGTTTTGAGTATCAAGGACTTGGCAAGATACTCCGTTCCCTTCTATAGTTCCAGTATCTCCTACTTGTCCACCTTTTTCTGCATAAAACGGTGTTTTATCTAAGATTAGGATCACTTCCTCACCGGATTCTGCTTTTTCCACTAATTTCTCATCTTTTAGGATTCCTACTACTTTTGAGAGAGTTTCTAAGGAATCGTATCCAACAAACTCTGTTGGGTTTTCCTCTGAGAGTTTTTGTATCTCTTGAGATACAACCTTCTGAATGCCACCTTTCCAAGCTTTTTTAGCCCTTTCTTTCTGCTCTTTAAGGAGTTTCTCAAAACCACTTATATCAACACTTAAATTCTCATCATTTGCTACTTCTAAAATTAAGTCCAGTGGGAATCCGAAAGTATCGTAGAGTTTGAACGCTTCTTCTCCTGAAATTTCCTTTCTTCCTTCTTTCTTAAGTTTTTCTATTAGTTCCCCAAATAGGTAAAGACCCCTTTCAAGAGTTTTTCTAAATCTTTCTTCCTCTTTTAAGACAACTTTCTTAATAAACTCTACATTTTCAACAATTTCTGGGTAGGCTTCTCCCATTATGTTAACTACTTCGTTGACTCCCTCAAAGAGGAAAGGTTTATCTATCCCTAAAAGTCTTCCGTGTCTTGATGCACGCCTTATTATTCTCCTTAGAACATATCCCCTTCCTTCGTTTGAGGGGAGGACTCCGTCTGCAATTAAGAAAGTAAGAGATCTTAGGTGGTCTGCTATAACTCTCATAGAAGTGTCATTTTTTTCATTTTTACCGTAAGGGATACCACTTAAACTTTCTGCCCACTTGATAAGTGGAAATAGAAGGTCTGTTTCATAATTGCTTGGGACGTTTTGTAAAACGGAAGCAATTCTTTCTAATCCCATTCCGGTATCAATTGATGGATGGGCTAAAGGAGTAAGCTTTCCACTTTCGTCCCTTTCATATTGCATAAAGACGAGGTTCCAAATTTCCAGAAACCTATCGCAATCACACTTTCCTATTCCGCAATTTTCTCCGCATGCAAACTCTTCACCCCTGTCATAGTAAATTTCACTACAAGGTCCACAGGGGCCAGTATCTCCCATAGCCCAGAAATTGTCTTCTTCTCCAAGTCTGAAGATTTTGTTCTCAGGAACGCCTATAACCTTGTTCCAGATTTCGAAAGCTTCGTCGTCCTTTTCGTAAACAGAGACAAAAAGTTTATCTTCAGGTAGTCCAAAAACTTTTGTAACCAGTTCCCAAGCAAATTCTATTGCTTCTCTCTTGAAGTAGTCCCCGAAAGAAAAGTTTCCAAGCATTTCAAAAAATGTATGGTGTCTTCCAGTCTTTCCGACGTTTTCAAGGTCGTTGTGCTTTCCTCCTGCCCTCATACACTTCTGGCAGGAAGTTGCTCTCTTAAAAGGAGGTTTTTCTTTTCCAAGGAAATAATCCTTAAATTGAACCATTCCAGCGTTTGTAAAAAGAAGTGTAGGATCGTTCTTAGGAATAAGAGGAGAACTTTTTACTCTTGTGTGCCCTTTATCTTCAAAAAATTTTAAAAATGCCTCTCTTATGTCTTTGCTTGTCCATTTACCCATAAGCTACTCCATTTAAGGAAAAGTTAGCTAAATTTTAACAGTTTATTATCCAAGTTCTCCTGAGAATATACCTTCCATCTTAAGTTTAAGGTCATCAGGTCTTGTTGCAGCTTTGATTGCTTCTTCCTTTGTGATGAGTCCTTTCTTCCAAAGGTCATAAAGGGACTGGTCAAAAGTTTGAGAACCGTAAGCTTCTTTTCCTTTTTCTATAAAATCTGGGATCTCGGCTGTAAGTTCTGGATTTATAATCCTTTCTTTAATTGCTTCTGTTACAATCATTATCTCTACTGCTGGAACTCTTCCTTTACCGTCAGCTTTAGGAATTAATCTTTGGGAAATTGTAGCTTTTAAAACAGAGGCAAGCTGGTATCTTATTGCTTGCTGATGGTGAGGTGGGAAGAATGAGATTATTCTACTTATAGTTTCTTTTGCGTCTAAAGTGTGGAGTGTTGAGAAAACCATGTGTCCAGTTTCAGCTGCATCAAGCGCAGTTCTAACCGTTTCAGGGTCTCTCATTTCTCCAATGAGAATAACGTCAGGGTCTTCACGAAGGGCTGCCTTTAGGGCTGTAAAGAAGTCTTCAGCATCCTCACCAACTTCCCTTTGGTAGAAAATAGATTTTTTATCTTGGTGAATGAACTCTATAGGATCCTCTACAGTAATTATTACCCTTGAGTCGTTTTTGTTTATCTCATTGAGCATGGCAGCAAGGGTTGTAGATTTACCAGAACCTGTCGTTCCAGTAACTAAAACCATTCCTCTGTGATAAAGAGCTATCTTCTTAATGACCTCTGGGAGGTTTAGAGAATCCAAATCAGGAACGTTGCTTGGAATGGCCCTCATTACTATTGCAAATGTTCCCCTTTGACGAAAGATGTTTACTCTGAAACGGCTAACTCCTGGTATTGCATAAGCTAAATCCACC
Organism: Desulfurobacteriaceae bacterium; assembly: GCA_039832905.1. Lineage (NCBI taxonomy): Bacteria > Pseudomonadati > Aquificota > Aquificia > Desulfurobacteriales > Desulfurobacteriaceae > Desulfurobacteriaceae bacterium. The sequence goes on from JBDOLX010000097.1 coordinate 16,368, forward strand.
TGTTTAAGATAAGGGAGTTCTTTTAGTTTCTCTGGAGGTAGAAGTTTTCTGACAAAACTTAGTAAATCTTCAGCTGTTAACGCTGGAAGACCGCTGTTTGTTAACTTTCCACTAATTCTAAATATTGGCGGAAGTCCAACTCTTAAGTGAATGTCAGAAGTTCCTAAGCTATGGGCTTTTTTTAGGATTGAATCAAGATCAATCCTCATTTCTTAATGCCTCCAGGATTTTCTCTTCAAGCTCTTTTGCTATTTCCGGATTTTCCTTTAAGAATATGCGTGCATTTTCTTTTCCTTGCCCGAGTCTAAGGTCTCCGTAAGAAAACCAAGAACCGCTCTTTTTAATAAGTCCAAGTTCTTCTCCAAGGTTTATAAGATCTGCCTCTCTTGAAATTCCTTCGCCGTAGTAGATTTCAACAACGGCTTCCCTAAATGGAGGGGCGAGTTTGTTTTTAACTATTTTTATCTTTGCCTTGTGACCTATCCTTTCGTCTCCCTTTCCTTTTATTTGTCCAATGCTTCTTATGTCTATCCTCATTGAAGCGTAGAACTTTAATGCTCTACCGCCAGTTGTTGTCTCCTGAGGACCGCCGTATCCCATCATCCCGATCTTTTCTCTTACTTGGT
>JBDOLX010000098.1 GCA_039832905.1 Desulfurobacteriaceae bacterium
ATATCTCCTAACATTCTTGTCAAGTCAAGAATATCTTTACGGAGTAAAGGTTCGCCACCCGTGAGTCGAACTTTTGTTACACCTAGTTCGGCAAATAGGCTGACAATTTTGACAATTTCTTCAAAAGAAAGGACTTCAGATCGTGTAGTGTGTGTTTGATGATCTTCGTCACGACAGTAGTGACATCGATAGTTACAATGATCCGTTACGGAGACTCGTAAATAAGTAATATGACGGTTAAAGGGGTCAATTATTTGATTCATGATTGTAGTTTCCAATGACCCGACTTGCCACCTTTCTTTTCTAATAATTGAACGTTATCTATCCGCATAAATCGATCAACTGCTTTGCACATATCATAAATGGTTAGAGCTGCAATGCTAGCTGCAGTTAATGCTTCCATTTCAACTCCTGTTTTACCATTAAGTCTCTGGTTCATAAATATAAAAGCCTGTGTAGATAGCCTATTGAAAAAGCCAAAATAAGAGTTTAATTTCGGAAGGAGAAATTATCGTGAGTATTGACATTTTTCCCAACACGAAAATCTATATTGCTTGTCCAGCGAATATTGCTACCGGTGGGCCAGAATTGCTTCATCAACTGGCTTATCACCTTATAAATGACCTAAATGTAGAAGTCTTTATTTATTATTATAATTTTAATAAGAATAAATTTGAAATTCCAGTGCATCCTGATTATAGGTCATATAATGTTCCATATGTATTAGAAATACCTAAAAAGGAAATAACTAGAGAAAATATTCTAATAGTTCCAGAGGTTTTGGAAGGATTAGAATTATTAAACAGATATAAAGACATTAGAAAAGGTGTATGGTTTTTAAGCGTGGATAACTACTATTTCAGTAAAATGAAGAAGACGGACTTTATCTTTGAAAGGATTGTCAATAAATTCATGCAGCTGTTCAATGGACCTTCCTTGTTTGAAATTTATTCAGAGAAAAACTTAAAAAAGTTAGTTAAAAGACATGACTACAGAAAAGATCCTTTTCTAAAAAGCGCAGATTTTTATATGGTAAACTCATATAGAGGTATGGAGTGGTTTAATGAACTACGACCTTTATACTATTTATCTGAATACTTAAACTCAAAATTTCTAAATATTAGGATTTCTTTGTCAAAGAAGAAAGATATTATAGTTTACAATCCAAAAAAAGGAGCCAGCTTTACTAGGAAGATAATTTCTTACGCCAAAAACTTAAAGTTTGTCCCACTTGTTAATATGACCAGACAGCAAGTTATAGAAACTCTTCAAAGAGCAAAAGTTTACATAGATTTCGGCAATCATCCCGGTAAGGATAGAATTCCACGTGAAGCTGCCATTTTGGGTTGTTGTGTAATTACGGGAAGGAGAGGATCAGCTAAATATTTTAAGGATGTTCCTATTCCAGATGAGTATAAGTTTGAAGATAAAGAGGAGAACATACCTAAAATTATTAGTAAAATAATGGACTGTTTGGAAAATTTCGAAAAAAGATATAAGGATTTCGATTACTACAGGCGAGTTATAAAGGAAGAACCCAAAAGGTTCATGGAGGATTTAAAAAAAATCTTTGTTAAGGTTTAATCAATGAAGAAAACAGTAATGTCTAAAAAGAAAATAGAAAAGTTCCCTAAAGTCTACATAATCGTTCTTAACTACAACGGTTGGGCGGATACTATCGAGTGTTTGGAAAGCATATTGAGGAACGACTATCCAAATTATCAAGTTATTGTTGTGGATAATAACTCGTCCGATAATTCTATGGAGTATATAAAGGCTTGGGCTGAGGGAAAATTAGATGTTTGGGTAAAAGTAGATCATCCTTTAAGACGTTTTTCATTTCCACCTGTTAAAAAGCCAATACCTTATGTTTGCTATACTCGTAAAGAAGCTAAGAAGGGCGGTAATAGTAATTTGGAAAATAGCTTGAAGTTAACTGTTCAACCAGTTCGCTATTTAACCAACTACCCATTAGTTCTGATTCAAACTGGAGAAAACTTAGGATACGCTGGAGGAAACAATATAGGGATTAGGTATGCACTGGCCAAAGATGACTTTGAATACATATGGATTTTGAACAATGATACTATTGTATCGGAAGATAGTCTTTCCAGTTTAGTTTGTTGCATAAACGAAACGGGAGCAGGGGCAGTTGGTAGCACTATTTTCTTCTACAAAAGTCCATATGAGATACAAACCACAGGCGTAAAGGTAAAAAGGTACTTTCTCAGAGATGTATTCTCGTATAGAATGATTGCAGAAAAGATAGTTCGCCCACGGAGAGTAGATTCCCTAGTTGGATGTTCCTTTCTCATAAGGAAAAAAGTTTTAAAAACTGTAGGACTGTTTGATGAACAATATTTTTTATATCACGAAGAGGCAGATTTATTTTTTAGAGCTTCTAATAGTTTTAAATTCTTTGTTTCTCCAGAGTCCAAGGTATGGCACAAATACTCGGCAACGACGGGAGGGGAAACTTCCAATACTGTAGTTTACTATGGAACGAGGAACGGTTTTTTGTTTTCTAAAAAACACAATCCATGTTGGAAACATTTTCTGTTCATTTTCTTGTTCTTTTTAAGATATTATCCAGTTAGAGTTCTTAAGCTATTTCCCAAGCTTTCTAAACTGATTATTTATCACAAGGCTATACTTGACGGCATCAGAGGAAGGTATGGAAAAGCTGAAATTTCTTAGTCTTTCTATGATAACTAAATTTGGGGTATTCATAACAAATCTCTTGGTAAAATTTAAAGAAAAAAAAATATCAAATGTTCAACCAAGAAAAAATTTTTTTGTGTTTTCTAGAAACGATAGAATTGGTGATGCAATAGTAAGTTTACCCCTTTTTATTTCTATGAAGAGGTTAGGAATAAATTTTATAGTTTTTGCTTCTAAAGAAAATCACTGGGTTATAAAGCCTTTCGTTAAAGTGAAAATCATAGATAGTTTCTTTCCTTCTATGTTGGAAAAACTTCTCATCTTTTTTAGAAACTTGCTAACCATCTTCAGGAAACAAGATAAAAAGAATTTCAAGATTTTTTTTGATCTTAAAGGAGACTTAAAACTTTCTCAACATTTCTGCAAAAAAGGTTACTTCTGCATCCACTGTAAAAATCTTCTTCTTAATCTCTGTTGTTCCGATTACGTAATAAACGATTTTTATTCAACTTTTGGAAAAAAACAGCTACTTGAAAAGTATTTAGAATTTTTTAGGAATGCAGGAATACAGCTTCAAATCGAAGAGTTTCCAAAGGAGGTTGAGGAATACATTAAAAAAGTTCACAGTCCAAAAGCCGATAAAATTTTAGAAAGTTTGGAAAAGTTTTCCATAGTCTTTGTTGGTAACAAACCTTTCAGGAACTTTAGAACGGACGAATGGAAAGTGTTAATAGAGAAAGGATTGAAGTACGAAGGTACTATTTTAATTGTAGATGATCCCTCTTTTAAAGTCCTACCCTATTTGAAAGAAAATCTCACCAGAGAAAATGTCAAATTTCTAGAAGAAAAGTTAGATCTTTGGAGTCTGATGTACGTTGCAAAGTTTGCTGATTGGGTGCTGGGAATTGACGGAGGAGGTTTTAATTTCTTACAAATGCCAACAAACGCTTATCAAATAAACTTTTATACAGATGTTGAAACTTGGAAACCCTTTTCTTTAAATCCTTATAGAGTAGAAGATAGCTTTAAAAATGTAATCTTAATTTCCTCTATAACTTCCCAGAATAAAAGGAAAAAAGTTCTTTTTGTTAACGATTCCAAGAAAGTGTTTTGTGAGAAGTTGGAAAAAGAATGTGATTATGTTAAAAGAAATCTGCTTGAATATATTTTAGAGAAAAAGATAAAACTGGAATGAAGATGAGAGGTAATAGACTTCTAAAAATTTTAGATAGGTACATAGGAATTCCTTTAGTATTCTCTCTAGGAATCCTTAAAAGAAGAAAAAAACATCCTAAAAGTTTGGATAGAATTGGTATCTTAAAAACTGCTGCTATAGGAGATACTATACTCCTTTCTGCAATAATAGAAGATATTTTTGACTTCCTTCCAAATGTGAAAGTGGTTTTATTTTGTGGATCTTCCAACTATGAAATTGCTAAACTGATAGCCGAACAGTATTCAGAACTGAAAGTTGTTAGGTTAACTCTTAAAAATCTTATTTCGGACATAAAAACCATTAGAGGTTTTGAACTTGATGTTCTTCTGGACTTTGGAAGCTGGCCAAGGATTAATGCTGTCTACTCCTTTTTTTCAAAGTCTAGCTTTAAGGTAGGATTTAGAACTCCCTATCAGTATAGGCATTACATCTATGATGAAGCGGTTGAACATAGAAATGACATTCATGAGATTTTTAACTACAAAAACATCCTTAAAACCATAGGAGTAAATGGAAGTAATCTACCGACAATTTCATTGCCTCGAGTAGAAAAAAATAAAAATCTTATCGTTATCCATATGTTTCCTGGAGGAACAAAAAGTTATCTAAAGGAATGGCCAGAGGAGTATTGGGTAGAACTAGTAGACTATCTTACGGGTAAAGGTTATTCTATTGCTTTAACAGGGGCAAAGTCTGATAGAGATAGAGCTTTAAAGATATACAACCAATCTAAAAGGAAGAATCTTGTAGAGGTTGTAGCTGGAAAATTAAGCCTTAAAGAAGTAGCCCTTCTTTTAAAAAGAAGTACTTTGGTTATAAGTGTTAACACAGGCATTATGCACTTAGCATCTGCTTTAGGTTGCAACCTTGTAGCTTTGCATGGACCTACTTCCTCAAAAAGGTGGGGACCATTAAACAAAAACTCTATTTCTATTCAGAGTCCCCTGAGGTGTTCTCCATGTTTAAACTTAGGATTTGAATATGGTTGCAACGAAAACAAATGTATGAAAGCTATTACAATGAAAGACGTTATAGAATCGGTAAAAGAATTCATCAATTTGGCCTAAGCTTGTTGAAGGCAGTATCTCGAATTTGTTCAAGAAGTGATTAACTTTATAAGATAGGATAGATTGCAAATGAAACTTTTTCTTGGAGGAAATATGGAAACAACCCTTAAAACCAAAGAGAAAAAACTAAGAAAAAGAGTTCCAAAAGTTCTCATATACGAGATGAGACATGGAAGTCCTATTTATTATCGAGACTACGACAAGGTGGTTTCGGGAGAGAAGCAACTGGAGGAAGTAATGGGAAGTAGTGGTTTGCAAAGCTGGTTGATAGATCTTATAGTTCGTTTTCTTCATATGACTCTGAGTTCAAAAGATTATCAGCTACTTTTCGGAGAGGTTGGTTATAAGTTTGCCTCTAAAAGCTGGTATAACTTAGATATAGGAATATGGGAAAAAGAAAAGGTTAAACCCTTTTTAAAAAAGGATAAATTGGTTCCAGTAGCTCCGAAAGTAGTGATAGAAATAGATACAAAAGCAGACCTTAGAAAGTTTTCTACTCCTCAGGATTACTTTCACCGAAAAACTCAAGACCTCTTAGACCACGGTGTCGATAGGGTAATCTGGATATTTACAAAAGATAAAAAGATATGGATAGCGGAGAAAGAAAAGCCTTGGCTTATTGTTGATTGGGACTATGAGATTCCTGTCTTGGAGGGAGTATCCTTTAATCTTAAGAGACTTATAGAAGAAGATGAAAGTGATAAATAAAAGTACGGTAGTCTGGTAAGCTATTCAAAATAGAAAGTTAAAAGTTTTTTCGATTCTGGAGTAAAAATTAGTAAAAATTGTTTGTTAAGCTTATCCTAATAAAAGAGTTAATGAAAGCTAAGGTACAAAAGAAATGCAACAAATAACAACTGATTGAAGTTACAATGCTAGATGGAATTACCTTTAGCCTTGATGAGAAATTGGAGGAGAAAGCAAAGTGAAAGCTGTTATCTTAGCAGGAGGCAGTGGAACAAGACTTTACCCGGTTACCGTTGCAATAAACAAGCATTTCTTACCCATCTACAACAAGCCGATGATTTACTATCCACTTTCTTTAGCAATGCTTCTTAAAATAAGAGAAGTTCTCTTTATAGTTAATCCTCAGGATTTGGAAACTTTTAAAAAACTTTTCAGAGATGGTAGCCATTTAGGGATGAAAATAGAGTACAAGATACAAGAAAAACCCAACGGACTTGCTGAAGGATTAATTCTTGCAGAGGAGTTCATAGAAAAAGACAATATCTTTTACATATTAGGAGATAACATATTTTATGGACATGACCTTATAAAGATAATAGAGGAAGCTAAAAAAGAAATTGAACAAAACGGTGGAGCTTATGTTTTTGGATATTATGTAAAAGATCCAGAAAGATTTGGAGTTGTTGAGTTTGATGAGAACGGAAAAGTTAAAACAATAGAGGAAAAACCAAAGAACCCTAAGTCCAACTATGCTGTAGTAGGTATGTACTTTTATGACAACAAGGCTATAGAAATAGCAAAAAATGTAAAACCTTCAGATAGAGGGGAATTGGAGATAACCTCTGTTAATGAGGAGTATTTAAAACGAGGAAAACTAAAGGTAAAACTTTTGGGAAGAGGATTTGCATGGTTTGACGCCGGAACTCACGATAGTTTCTTAGAAGCTGGTGAATTTGTTGCTACAATTGAAAAAAAGACAGGTTTAATGATAGGTTGTATAGAGGAGATAGCCTTCAATAACGGGTGGATAGACAGAGATCAACTTTTAGAACTTGCTAAACCACTTTCAAAAACTGAGTATGGAAGGTATTTGTTGGAGTTGGTTGATTAGTTGGAGGAGAAGCCATGCCTTTTGAGTTTATAAAAACAGAAATTCCAGAAGTGATTATCGTAAAGCCCATAGTGTTTGGAGATGAAAGAGGATTCTTTATGGAAACCTTTAAAAAGAGTGATTTTGAAAAGGCAGGAATTGATACCAATTTCGTTCAGGATAACCATTCAAAATCAAGAAAGAACGTTCTTAGAGGTCTTCATTATCAGATTGAACCTAAATCTCAAGGAAAACTTGTAAGGTGTATAAAAGGAAAGATTTTTGACGTTGCCGTAGATATCAGAAAGGGAAGTCCAACCTTTGGAAGATGGGTAGGAGTAGAGCTTTCTGAAGAAAACAAACTAATGTTATGGATACCGAAAGGATTTGCCCACGGCTTTTTGACCTTATCGGAAGAAGCTGAAATTATTTATAAAGTGTCTGGTAGTGAGTATTCTCCGGATCACGATAGAAGTATAAGGTGGAATGATCCAGAAATAGATATCAAGTGGCCATTTGAAGGAGAACCTATCCTTTCTGAGAAAGATAAAAATGCACCTTTTCTGAAAGATGCAGAGATAAATTTTGTGTATAGAACGGAGGTCAAATGAAACTTTTAGTCACTGGTGGTGCAGGTTTTATAGGAAGTGAGTTTGTGAGGCAGGCTGTAAGAAATGGATTTTCTGTTACTATCGTTGATAAGTTAACTTATGCTGGAGACGTTGAAAGGTTAAAAGAAGTAGAGGAAAAAATTTCCTTCTATAAAGCAGATATTACAAATAGAGAATTTATAGAATACATATTTAAAACTGAAAAACCTCAAGTTATTGTTCATTTTGCGGCTGAAAGTCATGTGGATAGGAGTATACTTGATGCTTCTCCATTTATAGAAACAAATATAAAAGGGACACAAGTTCTGCTTGATGTGACTAAAGAAGTAGGAGTTGACCTCTTTATAAACGTTGCTACTGATGAAGTCTATGGTGAACTTGGAAAAGAAGGGAAGTTTTTTGAAACAACTCCTTTAAATCCAAATTCTCCATATTCGGTAAGTAAAGCTTCTGCCGATATGCTTGGAAGGGCTTACTATAGAACTTACGGTTTGCCTGTAATTACAGTTAGACCTTCGAATAACTACGGTCCTTGGCAGTATCCCGAGAAGTTAATTCCTGTCGTTATACTGAAGGCTTTAAGCAATGAACCAATTCCTGTATACGGAACTGGAGAGAACGTAAGGGAATGGCTGTATGTTTCAGACTGTTGTGAAGCAATTTTTGAAATAATCAAAAAAGGAAAAGCTGGAGAAATTTACAACATAGGAAGCGGTGAAGAGAGACAGAATATAGAAGTTGTAAAGGTTATTCTTAGCATTTTAGGAAAACCAGAAAGTTTAATAACCTTTGTGGAAGATAGACCCGGTCACGATTTTAGATACTCCCTTTCAATAGAGAAGATAGAAAAAGAGATCGGTTGGAAAGCTAAAATTAATTTTGAGGAAGGTATAGAGAAAACGGTAAAGTGGTATCTTGAAAATCTTGACTGGGCTAAGAGGAAAGTAGAGGAACTTCGAGATTACTGGAAGAAGGTTTACCGTTAAAGGAGAATAGAATAATGAAATTCAAAGCCTACACTCCCGAAGGTTATATGGAAATTATTGGGAAAGTTATTAAAAAGTTGTTTAATAAATATTTCTAGTTTGATTCTCCACTAAAACCATCTTGGAGGAACTTAAAAGAGGAATGAAATATCTTATTTTTGGTGTACAAGGTCAACTGGGAAAAGAATTTGTTAAGTGGTTGAGTGAAGGATTGGTTAAATCGTTAAATGGAAAATTGGTTGAATGGGTAGCTGTAGGGAAAGAAGAGTGTGATATTTCGGATTTAGATCAAGTTTTAGAAATTTTTGAAAGTGTAAAACCTGATGTTGTTATTAATTGTGCAGCTTATAATCTTGTAGATAAAGCAGAAAGTGATTATGTTGGTGCTTTTAGAGTGAACGCTCTTGGTGTTAGAAATTTGGCCTTTGCTTCAAGGAAGTATAAAAGTTTCCTTGTTCACTATAGCACTGATTATGTTTTTGATGGGAAAAAAGAAGGAAGTCTTTACGTAGAGGAAGATATTCCATGTCCACTTAGTGAATACGGAAAAAGTAAACTAACGGGAGAAGAATTTCTGAGGGAAGAAACAGACAACTATCTTCTTTTTCGTGTAAGTTGGGTTTACGGGGAAGGAAAACAGAACTTTATGTATAAACTTCTTAGTTGGGTAAAGAATAATGAGTTTTTAAAAGTTTCTTACGATGAAGTATCCGTTCCAACTTCTACAAGAACAATAGTTGAGATTACGCTAAAAGCTTTAAGAGAGGGAGTTAGAGGTCTTTTCCATCTCACAAATACTGGCTATGCTTCAAGGTATGAATGGGCAAAGTTTTTCTTCAAGGTAAAAGGTATAAACAAGTTTATTCAACCGGTTTCTAGTGAAATTTTTAATCTACCTGCAAAAAGACCAAAGTTTTCTGCAATGTCTAACGAAAAAATTTCAAAAGTTCTAAATGTTAAAATTCCTACCTGGGAAGAGGAACTTGAAGGATTCATAAGAGAGGGAAAAGTATAGGTGATAATTGAAAAAAATAGAAAAGTTTTAAAGGTTCTTTTTGTATTTTATTCCTTTTTCATTTTTGTTTTATCGGTAATACCACGGGGAATAGAAGTTGGAAGTTCCGATAAACTTAGCCACTTCTTGGCCTTCTTTGTTTTTGCAGTTCTTTTAAAAGTTTCATACAGAATTCCATTTATGAAAACCATTGTTTTTTCTTTACTCTTTGGATCGTTTATAGAGTTTGTTCAGTTCTTTCTTCCTTATAGATCTTGTGATCCTTTAGACCTTGTTGCTGATGGAGCTGGTAGTGTTTTGGGGAGTTTGGTTATTTCAGTTTTGCTATTAAGGAGTAAGAAATGAGAATCCTTGTAACTGGTGGGGCGGGATACATAGGTAGCCATGTAGTAAAGAAACTTGGAGAGAGGGGATACGAAATTTTAGTATTGGACAACCTTTCAAAGGGTCATAAAGAAGCGGTACTTTATGGAAAATTGGTAGTTGCAGATTTAGAAGAAGAAGAAAGACTTAATTCCATAGTAGAAAGTTTTAAGCCGGATGCTGTAATGCACTTTGCTGCTTTCATAGAAGTTGCAGAATCTGTGAAAGACCCCCTCAAATATTATAAGAATAACACAGCAAATACTTTAAACCTTTTAAAAGTAATAGTTAAGAACAGAGTAAAGAACTTCATCTTTTCTTCAACGGCAGCAGTTTATGGGAATCCACAAAATATTCCAATAAAAGAAGATGAACCTATAAAACCTATAAACCCTTACGGACAGTCTAAGGCTTTTGTAGAAAAAATTTTGGAAGATTTCAGTCTGTCTTACGATTTAAGATATGTCTCCTTAAGATATTTTAACGCTGCTGGAGCAGATGAAAGTGGACTAATAGGAGAAAGCCACGATCCTGAAACTCATCTAATACCACTAATTTTAAAGACTGCAAAAGGTGAAAGGAAAGTAATAAAGATATTTGGCACCGACTATCCAACTACCGACGGAACTTGTGTAAGAGATTATATCCACGTTAACGATCTTGCAGACGTTCACCTTTTAGCTCTTGATTACCTTTTAAGTGGTGGTAAGAGTGAAGTCTTTAACTGTGGCTACGGTTTTGGATTCTCGGTAAGAGAAGTCGTGGAAACTGCCAAGAAAGTCACAGGTAAAGAATTTAAAGTAGAAGAAGCTCCAAGGAGACCTGGAGATCCTGCAATTTTGGTAGCAGATTCCACAAAACTGAAAAAAACTTTAAGCTGGACTCCAAAGTATGACGATTTAGAATTTATAATTCGCACTGCCTGGAACTGGGAAGTGAACAGAAGGTTTTAAGGGGGAAAAATGGAAGATAGGAACAAATTTAGAAAATATCTCTTACTTGCTGTTTCAATATTTATTACCGTTTTTGTTGGACTCTACCTTCGGTTTGATGACTTGAAAGTTTGGAACCAATATAAAGAAAGATTTTTTTATAAAGACACACCTCTTTTTACAAGTTATGATGCCTTTTTCTTTGCTCACTACTCAAAAGAATATTTAAATGGAAGCTACAAAGCAGGAGAGAGAGACCATTTAAGATTTGTTCCCGATAACGCTACCTATCCTTCCCCAATACCTATGGAAAGTTTTTTAGGGGCTAAGCTTTCAGAAGTTTTCAATACTAACATTGAAAATATAGCTTTATGGCTAACTCCTATACTTTCCATTTTTTTTGTTGTTCCTCTGACTGTTTATTTCTTTAGACTTAACCTATTTTTTGCTGGATTTGTTGGGGCTTTATTTGGAGTGGTAAACTTTATCTACCTTGTTAGAACATCCATTGCAAGATTTGATACAGATTCTTTGAACCTCTTTTTCCCGTTCGGAATGGCCCTTTTCTTTTTACTTGCCTTAAACTCTGAAGGAAAGAGAAAATATATCTACCTTGCAACTGCTGGTATTCTCACTCTTGGTTATTCTTGGTGGTATGCCCACTACGGGATAACTTTAAGTTTTCTAATTCTTTATCTCTTAGTAGCTGTTTTTATCAAAGCAAAAGAAAGTCAGGAAGTTTTTTTTAAAGAAAAACTGTTAGCCAGTATTAGAAAAGAACTACCCTATTTTGGAATTTTGCTTCTTCTTTCAAATCCAGTTTTTGTTTATAGAGGAATCTTTAATTTCCTATCTCTTGTTAAAACCTACCTAATAAACTTCTTTAAACCTGCCGTTAGTGGAGGTTTCCCGAACGTTTTTATGTCAATAAGCGAAGCTCAGCACTTTGACATTGTGAGAACTGCTGACCTTTCTTCAGGAAACATTTTACTTTTTGCGATTGGACTTTTAGGAGTGTCAATTCTTTTCGTAAAACGATTTAGAGAAACTGTTTTTCTCTTGCCAATTTTCCTTATAGGGCTTATGGCACTAAAGGGAGGAAACAGATTTATTATGTATCTTTCTCCTTTTATAGGAATTGGTATTGGTTACTTGATAGATAGTACTTTGAGCTTTTTTAAGAGAAAAGAGTTCTTAGGGGAACTAAGGATCTACTTTTTAATACTTATCCTTTTGCTCTTGTTGCCTTTTTTACTTCTTTATTTCAACAAAAACTCTGTGGCCTTTGTTATAGAGCCAAAAATTACACCTGAGCTTCAAGCTGGTTTTATAAAACTTGGAGAAATTGCTCCTAAAAACTCTTGGATATGGACCTGGTGGGACTATGGATATGCTATTCAGTACCTAGCAACTAGAGCAACTTTCCACGATGGAGGAAGTCAAGGTAGTCCTAAGACCTACTTTGTTGCTACTACCTTTTCAATAGACTCTCCAAAAGTTGCTCATAACACTATTTTAGGAATTGCAAATATAGGAGCAAAAGGTATAAGCGATTTAGTCAAAGAAGGGAAAAGGGAGAAAGAAATAAGGAATATGATATTTTCAGGTAAGTTTTCTAAACCTACTAAAAATCCTATCTATTGGGTATTTACAGAGGATGAAATAGGAAAGTTTATGTGGATAAACTATTTTGGAACTTGGAACTTTGATCTAAAGAAAGGAATAAAATCTCCAATCTTTATTTTAAAAGGATGTAGGTTAAGAAGTAAGAATCTTATAATTTGCGGTAACAACATTTTAGACCTTCAAAAAGGAATCGTTATAAGCGGTGGAAAAGCAATTCCTATAAAAAGTTTGGTTATAAGAAATGAGAATGGAACCATCTATGATAAAAACTACAGGGAAAAAGGTATATACTTAGAAATTCTTAAAGAAAAAGGTAGAAGTTTCTTCTTCGTTATGGGAGAGCAACCGTTTAGGTCAATGTTTAATCAGATGTACATTCTGAGAAACTATGATAAAAAATATTTTGAACTTGTTTATGATGATTTTCCAACAATAGTGGTGTATAAAATTAACCAGAAAATGGAGTAACTTTAATGGTCTTCACAGTCAACAGTTTCACTGTTTTAGGAGTTGATGGAATCACCGTTAAAGTTGAGGTTGACTCCGGAAGAGGGCTTCCTGGAATCTCCATAGTTGGACTCCCCGATTCTGCAGTAAAAGAGAGTAGAGAAAGGGTAAAAGCTGCCATTGTTAACTCAGGTTTCCCTTTTCCTTCTAAGAAAATTGTTGTAAACCTTGCGCCTGCAGATTTAAAGAAAGAGGGAACGCTTTTTGATCTTCCAATTGCCATCGGAATACTTGGAAGCGTTGGAATAGTTTTCCAGAAAAAAGTAAAGGATTTTCTGATAGCTGGAGAACTGGGACTCAACGGAGAAGTTGGAAAAGTAAAAGGGATACTTTCTGCAACTATTTTGGCAAAGGAGAAAGGTTACAGAGGGATAATAATTCCAGAAGGAAACGTTGAAGAAGCAACCCTTATAGAAGGTGTGGATATTATTCCAGTAAAAGATCTGTCCCAGGTAGTTGCCTTTTTAAATGGAGATGAGGAAATAGATCCTGCAAAAAGAAAGGAGTTGGATTCTGGTAAGTATTCTTTTGAAGTTGACATGGCAGATATTGTTGGGCAATATCAAGCAAGGAGATCTTTAGAAATAGCAGCAGCTGGACACCACAACCTTTTTATGGTTGGTCCTCCTGGTTCTGGAAAAACGATGCTTGCAAGAAGACTTCCAACCATAATTCCTCCAATGAGTGAAGAAGAAATAATAGAGACTACCAAAGTTTACAGCGTTGCAGGACTCTTTTCAGAAGTGCCTGTTGTAAAAAGACCTTTTCGTTCCCCCCCATAGTGGTGCGTCAGAAGTTGCGCTTATTGGTGGAGGAACGAACCTTAAACCGGGAGAAGTAAGTTTAGCCCACAACGGAGTTTTGTTCCTTGATGAAATGGCGGAGTTTAAACGTTCTGCTTTAGAAGCTTTAAGACAGCCTTTGGAAGACGGTTTCGTCGTAATATCGAGAGCCTCAGGGACTGTAAAGTTTCCTTCAAGGTTTTCTCTCGTTGCTGCCAGCAATCCTTGTCCTTGTGGCTTTAAAGGTTTTGAAGATGAAAAACATTACTGTAAGTGTGCTCCTTCTCAAGTGAAAAAGTACTTTGGAAAAATTTCTGGTCCAATTCTTGATAGAATAGATATCCACATACCTGTTCCGGCTGTAAAGCCTGAAGATTTAAAGAACAAAGAAGGAGGAGAACCTTCCGAAAAGGTAAGAGAAAGGGTTTTAAAGGCACATGAAATACAGAAAAAGAGATTCAAGAATTTAAAGATAAACTTTAATTCTCAGATGGGAAGGAAAGAAATTTTAAAATTCTGTAAAATGGAAGATGAAGCAGAAACTCTTTTAAATACTGCAACAAAGGCACTTGGGCTTTCTGCAAGAAGCTTTAATAGAGTTTTGAAACTTTCAAGAACTATTGCAGATCTTGACGGTAGCGATTTAATCCTGAGAAAACACGTTGCCGAAGCTTTAAGTTATAGACCTTCGGAAGAATTTATGGGGTAGAAAGATGCATCTTCTTTTTGTTGTTCTGTTTGTTTTTGCTACTACTTTAACGTCTTTTGCTGAAACGGGCTGGATAGAATACAAAGGAAGAAATTCCATCTACTATAAGCCTTTTGTAGATGTAAAGGGAGCAGACGAAGATACTTTGGTTTTGTTTGTAACACAAGACGGAAGAGTTTATAAAGGAAGATGCAAAAAATATTCTTTTCGTTCCAAAAACGGTTGCAGAATAACTCCGGGAAAAAGATTTTTAACCTACACAGATCCCGTACTTTATATAGTCATAAAGCTTAGAACTTTTTCAAGCCCAAAACTTTTAAAAAGTGGGGAAGTTGATACTCTTAACGTTAAAAAGCGGAGGTAGTTTTGGAGAAAGAAAGACGAGACCGGTACCTTTACTATGAAGAGGACGAAATAGATCTTTATGAATTGTGGCTAACTTTAAAAAGAAGAAAAAAGACCATTTTTGGAGTAACAGGATTATTTACAATCATAGCAGTTATCCTATGTTTTATTCTACCTACAACTTATAAAACAGAAACAACGTTAATACCCATTGGAGGAAAAAGCACTGGAGGATTATCTTCTTTACTTTCATCTCTTCCAATATCTGTTCCTATTCCTACCGGAAGCGAGTCAGGAATTACAGTAGAAGCAGTTTTAAAAAGTAGAATCCTAAGGGAAAGAGTGATTAAAGATTTAAACCTTTTACCTAAACTGTTTCCCGATAAGTGGGATTCTGAAAAGAATCAATGGATTTTGAAGGATGAAAACGATAGACCTCCGACCGTTTTAGATGGTGCCAAAGTGTTGGACAAGCTTATTTCTGTTTCTACCGACAAAAAGACAGGAGTTATAACTTTGTCTGTGGAGTTTAAGAAAGACCCTCAACTTGCATACGATATAGCCAATGCTGTTTTGAAAGAGGCAAATAAAATCTTAAATGAGAAAAGCTTTACCCTTGCAAGGAAATATAGGATTTATATTGAAAAACAGCTGAATATAGCTAAGGAAAAACTTCAAAAGGTGGAGGAAATATACAAAAAGTTCATGGAAGGTAAAATAAAGGAAGTTCCTCTTATATTTGGAAATGCAGACTTTGACAAACTAAAAGAAGGACTTCAATCTCTTCAGGATGAAAAAGTTAGCAAGGAAAGAATAGAAAAGCTAAAGCAAGAAGTTGAATCGCTTAAAAAGAAACTAAAGTCTTTAGAACAAGTTCATAGGAGAAACAATTATTACGTATCTCTTCCTGAGTATCAGCTAAACCTTCAAAAACTACAATCTCAAATGTCTATAGCACAAAAACTTTTTGAAACTCTCGTAAAAGAGTATGAAATGGCAAAAGCCCAAGAGATGAAGGAACAGATATCATTTCAAGTTATAGATCCACCTTATATTCCAGATCCTAAAAAGCCTTACAAACCAAAAAAGAAGCTCATAGTTGTTGTATCTCTTGTTTCAGGATTGTTCTTAGGAATATTTGTAGCCTTTTTCAAGGAGTGGCTTGACAATGTAAAGAAAAGACGTGAGGAGGAAAAAAGTAATGCGTAAATTTTTAATCTCTATATGCTTTCCATTTATCGGTTTGAATGTAGCTACCGCTCAGAGCATCGATAATTTTCTTCCGAAATCAGTAGGCATTTCTTCATTTCAGGATCAGGAAAAAACAGCTTCTTTTTATCAAACTCAGGAAACTACCTCAACTACAAAAGATTCTTTGAAAGAAAAAATAGAAAAGACAGAAAATTACCCATCTTTCCAACAAGAGAAAGAAGTTCTAAAGAAAAGAGAAACAAAAGAATCTGAAGATCTTTCCTTAATAGAACTTTCTTTTCAAAAGAGGGCAACATCCATAAATTCTGATAATTCCATTGAATATAAGATAAAACAGTTTGGATACGAGTTTTTCAAAGGAGTTCCTTCCGTTGATTTTTCTGCTCCTGTTGATAAATTTTACGTTTTAGGACCAGGGGATGAACTGTTTCTTTACGTAATCGGAGCTCCACCGGGTATCAACATTGACAAAATAACAAGGTTGGTTGTTGATAGACAAGGAAAAGTTTACATTCCGGGGCTGGGAGTTTTCTTTGTTTGGGGAATGAGTTTGGGAGAAGCGGAAAAAATTATTTCAAATTCCATAGGAGCAAATATCAAATTGACCGTAGGAAATTTAAGGACTTTTCCTGTTTACGTTTCGGGAGAGGTTAACCGTCCAGGGAGAGTTCTGGTAACTGGAGTTAATACTGTCATAGACGCCATAATGATGGCAGGAGGTATTAAAAAGTCTGGAACCCTTAGAAATGTTCTTATTACAAGAAAAACATCTAAAGGTCTAAAAAAGATACATATAGATTTCTATAAACTCCTTTTAGAAGGAAAGCCAGTTGACGTTAAGCTGAGAGACGGAGACGTTATCTTTGTAGGTTCAATAGGGAAAGTGGCAGGAATTGCAGGCAAAGTAAAGAAACCGGCTATTTACGAACTAAAGGGAAACGAGACCATAGAAGATTTAATTAACTTAGCAGGAGGACTTTTACCTTCTAGCTATAGATATAAAGTTGTTATTCAAAGATATAAAGACAATAAGTTTTTGAAAGTTTTGGAAGGATCCTTAGATGATAAAAAGTTTATTTCTCAGAAAGTTCAAGATGGAGACTTAGTTTCAATAAAGACGGTTGTTGATATTCCAGAAAATGCTGTAATGGTAGATGGATATACTCCTTATCAAGGGATATATGCTTACAAGGAAGGAATGAAACTTTCTGAAGTCCTGAAAAAAGATATGTTTTATCCTGATTCCAATATGAAGTTTGGTCTTATAGAGAGAAAATATCCTTTAGGTTCTTTTCCTAAGTATCTAACTTTCTCGCCAGAAGAGGTTTTAAACGGCAAAGAAGACTTAGTTTTGAAACCAAGAGATAGAATAATTCTTTTCAAATTTGGAGATACTAAGGCAGTTGATCTCAATAAGGTGAGGGATGTCTTTATCGTTGAAGGAGAAATAAAGTATCCTGGAATATACGCTTACAAGGAAGGAATGAAACTTTCTGAAGTCCTGAAAAAAGATATGCTTACTTTAAACACCAATCTCTACTATGCAGAAATTGACCGAAGAGATCCAACAACTTTGGATATAGTTAAAATTGAAAAGTTTTCTCCAATAGATATTATAGAAGGGAAAAAAGATTTTGAAATACATAAGCTCGACCTTATAAAGTTCTATCCTAAATACGTCTATCCTCCTATTAAGATCTCAGGCCTTGTGAAAAAGCCGTTTTACCTTCCTTATCGTGAAGGATTAAAACTGTCTGAAGCTTTATCGTCAGTTGAATTTTTAGAAGATGTAAAGAAGTTAAAGGTAGTGATATTTAGAAAAAGAAGTGAAAGTATCAGTTCTACAACCTTTTCTACAACTTTGAATCCCGAAACCATGGATTTTGATAACGATGCCTTGAACACGTTTAAAATGGAAGAAAAAGAAGAATTAAAAGAAACTTCTATTAAAGGAGTGGAACAGAGACAAGAAGAAAAGAGTAGTGAAAGTAAAAAGAAACAAGAGAAAGAAGAGGAAGTGGTTGCTATAGTTCCTCTCTATCGACTTTTACTGAAAGCCGACTCTGATATTGATTTAACACTTAAACCCGGTGATAGGTTAATTGTCCAAGAAGTAGAGCCAGAAGAAATAGTCGAAAAGGTAGTAGTAAGTGGATACGTAAAAAATCCCGGAATCTACAAAATAGGAGAAAATACTACCCTTTATGATGTTCTGAAAGCTGCCGGAGGGTTTAGAAAGGACGCTTATCCACAAGGAGTCATTATTCTCAGAGAATCAGTAAGAAAAATGCAACAGCAAAGGATAGCAAAGATTGTTTCCCTTCTTAAACAGCAGTTAGAAAAAGAACAAGCAGCTATTATGCAAGCGGATTTGTCTTCTGAAGAGATAAAAGCAAGACAGGCAGCTTTTGAAGCTAAAAGAAAACTCTTAGAAGAAATGCAACAATCTCAAGTAAGTGGTAGAATTGCTGGAATATCTATTCCTTATGACCTTGAAAAGCTAAAGAATTCTCCATATAACATTCTACTTGAAGATGGAGACCAAATCTTTATTCCTAAAAAACCCGGAAGTGTTCTTGTATTTGGAGAAGTTTACAATCCATCTGCACTTGTTTACCGCAAAGGCTTAAAGGTTAGGGACTACATCCAGTTGGCAGGTGGATTTACGAAAGATGCTGATAAGGAAAATATTTTTGTGATAAAGGCTGATGGTTCTGTTGTCTCTTCTTCAAACGTGGGTAGCAAGGTTTTTGCTTGGGATGACAAGAGTAACAGGATAATCCTTAGAAGTAGCGATGCAATTCTTGACTACGAACTTAAACCAGGAGATTCTATAGTTGTTCCCCTTGAAGTTCACGTTCCAGTTATGTGGAGACCTCTCATTAAAGATATCATGCAGATTATCTACCAAGGGGCTATCACTGTTTACACGATTACAAAAATTTAAGGGAGCTCTAGATGAGAAAGTTATTTTTGTTTCTTTTTCTTCTTTTTCCGGGAGTTTCTTGGGCACTGACAACTTCAACTGTGCCGATTTTGGAGTATCAAAGGGAGTATGAGATCCTTGAAAGGGCAAAGGAAGTGGGTCTTATTGAGGATGTTGATCTTTCTTTCAAGCCGTTAACACGGGAACAGTTTGCAAGAGCAATTGTTGAGATATACAACAACCGTAATAGAGATCCTGAAGTTGCCAAAAAGTTTTTCGATGAACTTTACCCTGTCTTCAAGGATACGGTAGATGAGCTTTTAAAAGGTTATAGATATAACTACATAAAACCTATCAATAACGTTTATACGTCAGTTGACTACTTATCGGGCGTAAATGAATACAAAACTTCTTACAAAGAAGGATACCTTTTAGATTCGGGATTGAATGGGAGATTTAGATTTTCCTCCGAAATGAGGTTTTCAAACTATCTTTTCTACTTGGAACCTGAATACAAAAGGGGTGGTTTAGAGTTAAACAGGGGTTACGTAACAAGGAACTTTAAAGGAGTAAACATTTTACTTGGAAAAGATACAGTTTGGTACGGTAACGGCGAGAATGGAGATCTTCTATTTACAAACAATATAAAACCGTGGCTAATGCTAAAAGTGGAAATGGACTCTTCTAAAAGACTTCCAGGGCTCCTTAGTATTCTTGGAGAGTGGAGGTTCTCCACTTTCCTATCACGTTTAGAGAAGGAAAGAGTAAGATCTTACGCAAAAGTTTGGGGAATGAGGCTTGCATGGAAACCAATTAAGAACTTTGAAATAGCCGGGTCCCGTGCTATCCAGTTTGGAGGATCTGGAAGACCTGATTATAAATCTTTGAAAGATATCTGGTATCTTTTCCTTGCAAAAGATGAAAACGTTAGAGATCCATCAGAAGATGCCCATTACTACGACAACAATCAGCTTGCTTCAATAGAAATCACTTGGTACTTAAATTTTTTAAGAAAATGGAAGTTTCAACCCTTCAAAGGTGGGAAACTTTACTACGTTTACGCTGGCGATGATGCTATAAAGCCGGAAGGTCCTTTTGGACTTCCAGTTCCAACGGCAGCAGTACATATCATTGGAACAAGTTTAACTACAGGATATACTCGAGTAATTGTAGAGTATGCAGAAACTGTTGATGAGACCGCACGATGGTACACACACCATATGTATCCTGATGGATACACTTACGAAGGATTTATCATAGGACACGCCATGGGAGGAGATTCAAGAAATTACTTTTTTAAAGTAGAGCGTGATTTCGATTTTGCCTCTCTTTCTTTTAGCTTTGATCGTCGCCTCCATGGGATAGTGGACTATCCTTCAGATGAAGAAGAAAATATTTTTTCCGTTTCAGGAGTTAAGAGACTTAATATTGATAGTTTCTTTTACCTGAAGACTTTTTCTGCAAAGCTGTATTTTTCTCTCACATTTGATAAAGTAGAAAACTTTGGTGGAGTTCAGGATGAGGACAAAAACATTTTACTTCTTTCTAGCAGCTTGAGTTTCCAGTTCTAATCTCTCCAAAAAGATGGCAAAAGCACCGCTAAAACAGTAAAGATTTCAAGTCTTCCAAGTATCATTTCAAAGGAAAGAAGTATCTTGTCAAGACTTGAAAAGAAAGAAAAGTTTTCCGCTGGTCCTACTTTGGCAAGTCCAGGTCCCAATGAAGTAATACAAGCAATGGAAGAAGAAAAAGAGGTTATTAGATCGTAGCCAGAAAGCGAAATAATAAAGCCAAACAGGATTGCTGTTGAGAAGTAGATGGAAATGAAAGCTAGAAGAGTGTTAACTTCTGATAGTTCCCAAATTTTATTTCCTAACGAAATTCTATAAACAAGGTTAGGATTAAAAGTCTTCTCAATTTCTTTTTTTGCTGTTCTTACTATGATTAAAAACCTAAATTGTTTTAGCCCTCCAGCAGTAGAACCGGAACAAGCACCAATTAAAGCAAGAATCATAAGAAGAGCTA
>JBDOLX010000099.1 GCA_039832905.1 Desulfurobacteriaceae bacterium
GCAACAATGCCAGCATCTTTTTTGGGTTTTTTTTTAATCCAAGCATAAACGAAATATCCAAAAGAGACTATAAATACTATGGCAAATAAATAGGCAAGAGTTTCCATCACCCCTCCTTAATTATTTGCTCATTTTGATTTCCTTTTTCTCGTGGCATATCTTGTATAGACATACCAGATATGTCCCGGTAAAGCTTCTCTAAGAGTTAACGAAAACTTTTGAATGCAGTAAAGTTCTAAATCTTCTTTTGTTTTACCGTTAGCTTTAGCTACACCAAAGAGCTTCCGTAGAAGATAGTTTTTAGGAATGTCTACTTTGTAAACACCTCTTTTTACAAGCTCATTCAGCAGCTTACTTTCCCAATTACGAAGAAAAAAGATAGCTTCTTGATACTGCGTTCTTCTTAGCATCTTGTAGTCAGTTATTTCAAACTTGTCATGTATTCTTTTCCAAACTTGAGCAAAGGTACTTTTCTTAGTTCTTGCTGTAATTCCTTGTGGACTTGCTATTCTATAGACACGAGCTTGCAACTCTAAGGCTACTATTCTAGATACAAAGTCCTTTATTTCTTTTAACTCTTTTGGTGAAAGTTCAGGTTCTATGGTTACTTTGAACTTTGGAGCATGGAAATGGTTATTAATTTCTTTGCGAACTGTTCCAAAAACCGAAACGAGATTATCTTTACCACTAATTTTCACATTTAAGTTGGAAATAAAACTCTCCACCTCCCTGTCGCTCAGAAGCCTTTCAAGTTCTTGGAGCTTTTCCTTTAGATCTTTTCTTTCCTCCATTTTCTTTCCCTTAAACTGTTAAGGCTTCTAAAAGCTTTTCTCCCTTTTTTTCAAGTTTTCCTTTTAACTTTTCTATGCTCTCATCAGCTTCTAACAGTTCTATAAGCAAACGGGCGACTTTCACTCTTTGTTTTGTATTCAGTTTCATACCTTTCTTCTTCTCGAGTTTTCTCACTATCCTAAGAGCTAAAATCACTGCTTCTACTTCCTCTTCTGAAAATTCCTTAAGAAGCTTTTCTAAGCTACTCTCTTCCTTCTCTATAAACATTTCCCCCTTGCCTTTTCGTAGCCATTCGGGGTTGACGGAGAAGATTTGTTCAATGAGGCGGAGAGTGGTTTCATCTGGCGACCGTTGTCCGCTTTCGTATCGCTGTATGGCTCTAAGTGTTCTTCCTACATGCTCAGCAAACTCTTTTTGAGTTAGCCCTAAAGCTTTTCTTAACTCCTTTAGTCTTCCTGCTATGCCAGTTTTATCTATTTCCATTATTTGTGACATTCCTTACCCAGGTAAATTTTGTCACACGACCAAAATACGACCAAACCTATTGACAGATACGACCATTGTTCCTATAATTACCTATAGAGAATAGGCAAATAACCAAGCTACTAACCTATAAGAGGGTAACTAATATGATAACACAAAGATTCATTCCCAAGAAGAACTTAGAGCGAATAAAAAAACTTAAAAAACAAAAGGGGCTTACCTATAGAGATATCGCTGAAATTCTCGGGCGTCCTGTTTCAACTGTAAAAAACGTTGCACTTGGTCTTGTTGTTTCTTCTGAAGTAGCAAGAGAAATAGAAAAAGTTTTAGGGGAAAGAGGACTTTTCCCTTACCTAAGAAAGAAAGAGGAAAAAGAAAGAAAACGTAAATCAGCGATAGAAAAGGCAAAGAAAAATCTGAAGGGGGTTAAGTAATGGAAAAGCAGTTTTGGAAAAAGGTAGGGAACAAAATCCTGAAAGAAGGTGTACAGAAGTTAATCTCACAGGGACAAACTGTTCCTGCAACTGCAAAGCTTTTAGGTATCTCAGAGTACCAGATGGTTGACATCCTCTATAAAGACAAAGTTGTTGCCTTTCCTAAAGTCTGTCAAATGGTAGCGAACGGAGCAGTTGGAATTGTTGAAGGACTTGCAGACCTTTGTAATTGTGTAGTAGTGGAACTTCCAGAACAGTTTGAACCATTAGAAAGAGGAAAAGAAGCAGCTAAGGTTTTAAAAGAAGTTGGAGATGTAATACAGAAATACGGACAAGCTATCGAGGACGGAAAAATAACAGAGGAAGAAAGAGTAATTCTGAAGAAAGAAATCAAAGAAGCAATTATAACTTTACTCGCTTTGGAGCTTAGAGTAGAAGAAGCTTATAGGGAGGGCGAGTGATGATTCTCGTCCTCTTTTGTCTCATTCTGCTTCTTGCCCTCGCGATTCCCGAACCTGAATGGAAAAAAAGCAACCAGGAGGACAATTATGAAATATAAGAAGTTAGAAATTTCATGGCAAGCACAGAAAAAACAAAAGAAAAACAAAGTTTCCCAAAGGTTTTCAGACTACATCCAAGAAATATTGCAAGAACTCTCAAAGGAAGAGTCAGACTTCAAAAAGTGTGAAGAACTCCTTTTAAAGATAGTGGAGGCATAGTATGCGTTTGGAGCTCTCCCCTGCAGAACTTGCTCAAAAACTCGGCATTTCCTTGGGAACGTTTCGCAATAGGTATGCTAACAGCCTCCAAGCCATAAACGACAGGCTAAAAGAACTTGGGGAAGAGCTCCAAGTTGTAGAGAAAAAGAAAGTAGGGAGAAACACTATTTTTATCTTGGAGTCCATAGCGGCACCTCCCCCCTCCTGTCCTCCCTCCAAAAAGGCAGGTTCGCCCCCGCCTGCCTCCTCTTTTTCGCCTGCACTTACCGAACACGAAAAAGAGATACTCAATGTCTTGAAAGAAAAGGACAAAAGGGAAGTTTGGAAGAGATTGGTAATTGCAAAAGATCCATCTTCTGTAAACCAAAAAGCAAAGAAATATGGACTACCCAAATCAACAATTTCAAGATGGGTGAAAGCCTACAGAGAAAAAGGAATTATTGGACTTATACCATGGAAGCGAGAGTCAAAAGAAATACCTGAAGAAATAAGAAGAGAAGCAGAAAAACTATATGCAAATACTCACATGTCTATTAAGGACATCCATAGAAAACTTGAAATGTTAATGGTGGAGGTGGGGGAATACGTCTCCTATGAAAGGCTTAAGAAGTATCTGCAAGAACTTCATAAGAATTTTAAACATGAAGTAACCCTAAGAAAATATGGAAGGAGTGCTGCTATGAAATTTACACCAAAAATTGGAAGGTGGAAAAAGAAAAATCCATTCACCGT
>JBDOLX010000100.1 GCA_039832905.1 Desulfurobacteriaceae bacterium
CATAGCTTCATCATCACCTTTAGCTTTTTCTTCAAGCTGTTGTAAAAATCTTGCCTTTTGTTCAAAAGGATTGTTAAGTTCGGTATAAGCGTTGGCAATCTCTCTACCATAGATGAAAAGTTCAAACCTTTCAACAAGTTCTGGGTTTCCTCTCTTTTCTTTTGCAAGTGGAGAAATAGCTTTTGGAAAATCTATTACGAAAGTTGGTTGAATTAGATCAGGTTCAACTAAAGCTTCAAAGAGTTCTTGAACTCTCTTAAAGTGAGAAAGTTTTTCTGCTCCTTCTATACCAACCTCTTTCGCTTTCTGTAAAACTTTCTCTTCATCGTGTAAGAGTTCTTCTTCACTTAATCCTGTTTTTTTAGAAAGCTCTCCAAGGTATGAAATCTTTTTGAAAGGTCTTTCAAAAGAAATCTTTGTTCCTTGATATTCGATTTCTCTAACTCCTTTTCCGAAAATCTCATCAAGTAAGTACTCAAAAAGTTCCTCTGTAAGATCCATTAAATCGTAGTAGTCTGCGTAAGCCATGTAGAATTCAACCATTGTAAATTCTGGATTGTGTCTTGTGCTGATACCTTCGTTTCTAAAGTTCTTACCTATCTCGTAAACCCTTTCAAAGCCACCAACCAAAAGCCTTTTAAGGTAAAGTTCAGGGGCTATCCTTAAATAAACATCTATATCAAGAGCGTTGTAGTGGGTAATGAACGGTTTTGCAGCAGCTCCAGAAGCTATTGGTTGAAGGATAGGAGTCTCAACTTCCATAAAACCTTTGTTGTCTAAAAACTCTCTAAGTTTCTTTATTATTTTAGTTCTAGTTCTGAAAATCTCCCTTACTTCAGGGTTTACTATTAAGTCTAAGTACCTTTGTCTATAACGTTTTTCTACATCCCTTAATCCATGCCACTTTTCTGGAAGAGGTCTTAAAGATTTTGTTAAAAGCTCCATTTTTAAAACTTCAAGGGTAAGTTCCCCTTTACCTGTTCTAAAAAGTTTTCCTCTAACTCCAACAATGTCTCCAATATCTATAAGCTTTTTAAAGATTTTGTTATAGAACTCCTCTCCGACAACATCTCTTCTAATATAACACTGCAATTTCTCAGTTCCATCTTGAATGTGGAAAAACGCAGCTTTACCCATAACTCTCATTGAAACTATTCTTCCAGCTAAAGAAAACTCATCAGCTGGAAGATCTTCCTTTTCCTTCTCTTCTCCCTCTTTGTGTCTTCCAAATCTATCAAGAAGCTCTTTAGCAGTTGTATCTACTTCATATTTGTACGCATAAGGATCTACTCCTATCTCTTTTAACTTCTCTATCTTTTCTTTTCTCTGCTCAATTATTCTCTCTTCAGCCATTTCTTTCTAAAGCCTCCTTTATTATTTTCCAAATAAAAAAAATTAAATGCGGACTTCATATTTTAATACGGAAAAGAGAAATTGGGGAAACGTGGCGGTACAAACCGCCACAATCTAGTTAAGAATTAAGAGAACACTCTCTTGAAAATATAGTCAACATGTTTTGTGTGGTAAGAAAGGTCGAAAATGTCCTCTATCTCATCTTCTGTTAAAACTTTTCTAACTCTTTCATCGTTCTTTAAAAGTTCCTTGAACTCTACTCCTTCATTCCACACTTTCATGGCATTTTCTTGAACAATGGCGTAAGCGTCTTCTCTTGATAGTCCTCCCTTTTCTATGAGGGTAAGAAGCACTCTTTGAGAAAAGACAAGACCTTTTAAAAGGTTTAAGTTTTTCATCATGTTTTCTGGATAAACTACAAGATTTTCCATAAGGTTTGCAAATTTTTGGAGCATATAGTCAAGAGCAATGCAGGCGTCTTTAAAAACAGTTCTTTCTGTTGAAGAGTGGGAGATATCCCTTTCATGCCACAATGGAACGTTCTCCATTCCAACAATGGAAGCACTCCTTACAACCCTTGCAAGGCCACAGAGTCTTTCAGAAAGAATTGGATTACGCTTGTGAGGCATAGCAGAAGACCCTTTCTGTCCTTTCTTAAATGGCTCTTCCACTTCTCTAACTTCTGTTCTTTGAAGGTGTCTAATTTCTGTCGCGAACTTTTCAATCGAAGAGGCTGTTAAAGCCATTGCAAGCAAGAACTCTGCATGCCTATCTCTTTGAACAACTTGGTTTGAAGCTTTTGCGTATCCAATACCAAGTCTCTTACAAGTCATTTCTTCAACTCTTGGGTCTATGTTTGCAAATGTTCCAACAGCTCCAGAGATTTTTCCAACGGCAGCTCTTTCAAGGGCACTAGATAATCTTTCATAGTTTCTTCTCATTTCGTCGTACCAAATGGCAAGCTTCAAACCAAAAGTAATAGGCTCAGCGTGAACTCCGTGAGTTCTACCTATCATAACGGTGTCTTTGTGTTCAAAAGCACGCTTTTTAATTGCTTCCATAACTTTTTCAATATCTTTTAAAAGAAGCTCTCCAGCTTGCTTTATTTGTAAAGCAAATGCTGTATCAAGCATATCGGAAGAAGTCATTCCAAAGTGAAGATACTTTGCTTCATCTCCAACAATTTCTTTTATATAGGTAAGAAACGCAATAACATCGTGGTTAGTAATTTCTTCAATCTCATTAATTCTCTTTATGTCAAAGTCCTTTTCTCCTTCAAGGTAAGGCTTCACTTTCTCCTTTATAACCTCAACAGCTTCTTTTGGAACTTTTCCAAGTTCAGCCCATGCCTCACAAGCGGCCACTTCAACTTTTAACCAGTTCCTTAGTTTGTTCTGTTCATCCCAAATAGAACCCATTTCCGGAAGCGTATATCTTGGTATCATTTACGACCTCCAAAAAGACAAAATTTGCATTCTTTAAGATATCACAATGCAGTGGATCATCTCAAACTAAATTGTCTTTTCCACTTTTGAATTCAATATTTCCATCCTACAGATAGGAAGTAAAAATTTATACCATCATTTGGGTAAAAAATTCCGTTGTTGGAATAGTGTTGCATTCCAAGGTTAAACGTAAGTTTTTTAATTTTAAAAAAAACTTTCGCAAAATGGTTAAAAGAAAAATATCCTCCAAACTTTTCTTTTCCTATAAACTTTGAGGAAAATAGCGAAACTCCCGAGGAGTAGCATAGTTGAAGCATCTTAGACAGTTTAACGCAGAACATAGGATTAAAGTCAACTACGTTGTTGGTATCTCTATCCGAATAGTTTAAGAGGTTATCCC
>JBDOLX010000101.1 GCA_039832905.1 Desulfurobacteriaceae bacterium
AGGGTTTACAGGTTTAGGGGATTGATAGAGAGTATTTTTGGAGGGATTAAGCAGGAAGTAGGGAGTTATGAGAGGACGAGGAGTTTCCATATAGCTCAGTTGTTTGTTTTGGCAAAATTTATCCTCTTTAATCTGGGTGTTCTCTTTTTAGTGTGGTGGATTTTTCAAACAGCCTCTCATTATTAAGAGAAGTAGCTATCTATTAACATCAACATTTACAAATACAAACATTAGGGGAGATACAGCGTACGGCGTAAGCCGTTGTTTGCTATAATCGTAGCAGGCGGTAACCAAGCCTATCGGTCTTTGAGCAAGTGAATAGGCCGGGTGTGCTACCAGTAGTTGACCCATCTACCTGAATTAATGGTAGATGCGGGGAGGGGACTGGTAGCGGATTCGCTCACCATACGAGCGGTAGGGCTGGAACGGCCAGAACTTACGCCCGTGGAGAGGGCTAACGCCCTCGTTGAAGCGGGAAGCTCCTCATTTCAATGAGGAGTAGTTCACGCAAGCTTTGCTATCTTATAAAATCCAAAAGACTTAACTTGCTCATTTTTGAAAGGAGTAAAAGGTTCATTTGGTACATTGCCTCGTAGCGGGACATTTGAGTTAAAGTTTCTTCAAGCTTTGCATTTTCAAGTTTGTCGGTTTCCTTAGAAATGCTTACCTCTTTTTCTCTTAATCTATCTTCGGTGTAATCCAAAAACTCCAGGTCTGCTCCTATACTTTCCCTTATTTTGTTGAAGGATACCATTACATCGTCTATGGTTTTAATGGCATAGGAAATAAAGTCTGTAGCCGATACGGTGTAGCTAATACCGCCTAAGAAACTTGAGGTTTTATCTGCTCCAGAAGAATCTTTCACATGAATGTTCGTAACTGTCTTGCCGGGATTTTTAGAAGCTAATTTTAAGATAAACCTATCTCCTGAAACGGGCTGAATTTCGGCTCTCACCTCCAAGTTTTGAGAGGATACCTTTTTATTGATTTCGTTCACTAAGTCTTCAAGAGTCATATCCTCTTTGGCTTTTATCTCAATAACATTACTGTCAAATTCAAAAGAGAAAGTGTCCCCTTTATTCAAAACAACATCGTCAAGCTGAGCAGAATCTTTTGTTGAAGCGAAAGGTTCTCCTTTAGAAAGAACCGCAGATTCTAAAATAGAAAGAACATTCCATATCTTGGATATTTCGTCTGCAATGACAACGTTTGTTCTTACCTTCCTTTTGTCATCTACGAAAACCTTTCTTTCTACATAGTCTCCCAAATAAATAATTTTACCCGAGGAGTTGTTTATTATTAGGGAAGAAGGTGATATTTCTTTCGGAACAATTCTTCCCCCCGTATCAGTTATGTTTGTGAATCTCAAATCGTGGTCGCCCGTGATCAATGAAAGGTAGTTTTTTCCGTCGGTGGTCTTACGGATAACAGCTTCTGCATTTATACCTTTTTCGTCAAATAATTGGTCTAAAGCCTTTTTGACATCGGCAAGTCCCATGTCCTGGTCTGCTTTAAGAGTTACTGAATACACATCTCCTGTTCTTATGTTTTTTATCTCTACTACGAGCTTTTCTCCTTTTGCTAACACCAGTTGGGGGAAATCACTTACAGTATTACCGGACGCATCGGTGTATTTCTTTTGTGGATTACCCAAGATTGTCCCGAAATTGAACTGAGAAGGGGGTAAAGAAGAATTGCCCGACCTGATAAACAACCTATAGCCGTTACCTGTGCCAACCGCACTCGCAACCACAGGAATATTTCTTTGGGAAGCAATGGTATTTATCCTTTCTACGAGTTCTCCTAAGGTCATATCGTTTAACGCCTTTATGTAAATATTGGCATCTCCTATGGAAAAGGAAAAGCTTTCTCCTGCTTTAAGAGCCGTGGAATCTAAGCTTTCAAGTTCATTGTGAGACAAAACTTCGGTATTATAGATGTTGCCAAAAGAGTTGTAACTTTTGAGTTCAGAATAGGCAAAGGTAAAAGGTTGATTGTAAACTTTACTCCCAGCAAAAATGTAAGAACCGTAAAAGGTAGAGTTTGCGTATTCAAGAAGCTTTTTCTTTAGAAGCGAAATTTCTGTGGCAATTGCAGAAGCTTCTGTATTGAGCTTTATACCGTCTGCCCTTACAGCATTGTATCTTGCTCGTGAGAGTATGTCTTCAAAAATGCTATCCATAACGTGAGAAGCAAACTCTAAGGGCGGTTCTGCGAATTGGATGTTCTTCTTATATCTATCAATGTTTCTAAGGTTATCATGATTTACTATCACTCTCACAGTATCAAAAGGATTGTCCGATGGTCTTTGGAGTTTTTTGAGTGTAGTTGCTTCTAAACGTTTTTTGGCTAAAATGGTATCTCGAATTAACTTGTTTTGCTGATACAAGTCCCCTATACGTGCCATTTTTTTCCTCCCAAAAAATTACCTTACCAAGTTTATAACCGTTTGGAGCAATGTATCAGCTACAGTTATTATTTTTGAAGCGGCTTGGAACTGTTTTTCTAACATCATTAGCTTAGCCAATTCCTCGTCCTTGTTTACTTCTGAAACAGATGACCTTTTTTCTTTCAAGGAGGAGAGTATAGAATTTTTGATGCTCTTGGTTTCTTTAGCATCTTTTACTTCAACTCCTATTTGGGAAGAAATCTGAGCAATATACTCGTTAAAAGTTAAAGTTTGGCTTGCTAAGACTTTCTCGTCTTTAAGTGCTACTATTTTTAAAGCCAGTTCGTTGTTGCCTTCTTCGTGTGGTCTCGTTGCCGTAGCTATCAAGTTTGGATTGGAAACGACGGTGGGCTCAACCGTTATGTCGGCAGCTCCTGTACCTTTGAAGAAATTGAGACCTGTAGTACCTGCAACAGAAAAACCACTCCTGTGAACGGAATTGACGGTGTTAATCAAGGTTTTTGCAAATTGGTCTAAATATGCTAAATATTTAGGTATTTCTTCGTTATTGGCCTTTAATTGTGCTGCTAACTTTCCCTTAGTGGGTGTTATCCTTAAGGGGTCTTTACCTGTTAACCAGTAAACGGAAACGTAGCCTGTAGGAGAAACACTTCTTGCTAATCTCCAATAGGTATTGCCGGCGACAAGGAGTGAACCGGAAGGTCCATAAACAGTGACCGACTTATCCGGTTGCTCTACGTAAGTTATATCTAAGAGCTCGGCAAGGTCGTTTAACGCTTTCTGTCTTTTGTCTTTTAGTTCTGAAGCTTCTTTTTTTGGTCTGTCATTTTTTGAGATAGCTTCGTTATATTTTGCTATATCGGAAAGTAGCTTGTTTATCTCGGTCAAGGACACTGCTATATCTTTTTGCACAGTTTTTCTGAGTTCGCCTATCGCTCTGTATTTATCCCGTATGGTTGAAGTTAAGTTTTTGGCTGATTGAATTAGATTAATCCTTACGGGACTTGGAGCTGTCGTATCCGAAGAAGGAGTTGCGGCCTCTTCTGCAAGCTCTTGCCACGCATTCCAAAACTCATCAAGTCTGTGGGTAATACCACCGTCATTAAGTTCATTCAAGACGGATTCTATTTGAGATAAAGAGCTTTCAAGTTTGCTATAATAGTTATACTCCTGTATTGTTTGATTAATCCTCTTTTCTAATACAAGGTCAACGCTTCTATACACCCGTGTTATTTCTACGCCCGGGTAAGGAACTGTAGCTTCTTTTGTTACTTTTTGCCTCGAATATCCTTCTGTTCCAGCATTTGTAAGGTTTTGCTCTACTATATTCGTCTCGTATTGAGACGCCAAAAGCCCTTGTTTACCCGTGTTAAACATTGAGAATATGTTCACCTTCTTTACCCTCGCTACTTAGGATTTCCATCATATTAAATGTAAGTTTAGCAACTTCTTCGTGAAGAGAAAAAACTTCTTCTGCTAAGGAAACAAGGTTTGCAGGTAGGGAAGAGCAGTCTTTTAAAGTTTTTTCCAGTTCTTTTAGCAGCCGGCTTTCTTGCTGTAGAACAGACTCAAGTTTATAGCCGTCAAGTTCCAAGAGAGCTTTCTTCCTCTCGTTCAAGAGCTCTTTATACTGTAAAAGTAGTTTTTCAATCATTCAGCAGCTCTTCTATAATGTTTTCAGCTATTGCTCTTGCGTCAAGCTTATAAAGGCCGCTTTCTATGAGGAGTTTAAGTTCTTCTACCTTATTTACTTTGCTCTGGGAGAAAAGGGCGGTGGTTGAAATCTCTGTAACTACCTCTTTATCGCTTGTCGACGTTAAAGAAGATGAGGCTCTGTCTTCTTTCTTTACTCTTCCTTCTGCTCTTTTCTCCCAGACATTCCTAAGGGTTCTCAAACTCACTTTGCCGATTTCCATTTTTTACCTCGGAAGAATAGGAATCTTTAAATTATATATCGCCACTTTCAGTAAGTTGTTAAAATTGAGGTTCACAATGGGAAAGAAAGGAGAGGGAAATGGCAAGTCTGGACGGGAAAACGATTTTGGTTACGGGAGGTACTGGCTCTTTCGGGCGAACTTTTGTAAGGAAGCTATTGGAAGAGTTCAATCCCAAAAAAGTGATAATTTACTCAAGGGATGAGTACAAGCATTACTTAATGCAACAAGAGTTTAAGAAACACGTTCCAAAGTTACGATTTTTTTTAGGAGATGTTAGGGACTACAGGAGGCTTTTGAGAGCTCTTGACGGTATTGATTACATTGTTCATGCCGCCGCCTTAAAACAAGTTCCTCTTTTAGAATACAACCCTCTTGAGGCTGTAAAAACGAATATCTATGGAGCAGAAAACGTTATAAATGCTGCAATAGACGCAGGTGTGGAAAAAGTGATATTTCTTTCAACAGATAAAGCCGTTTACCCGGTGAATCTTTACGGTGCGACTAAGATGGTGGCTGAAAAACTTTTCACATCAGCCAACGTTTATTCGGGTTCAAAAAATCCCCGGTTTGCCGTCGTGAGATATGGAAATGTAGCAGGAAGCAGGGGTTCTGTTATTCCTCTGTTTCTAAAACTTGTAAGGAGCGGAAAAAGGGAGCTTCCCATTACAGACGAGAGGATGACAAGGTTTTGGATAACTTTAGAAGAGGGAGCTAATTTAGTCATTAAGGCTTTGATAGAGGCAGAGGGAGGAGAAATCTACGTTCCCAAAATTCCATCTTTTAGGGTAGTTGACTTGGCTAAAGCTATATGTCCTGAGTGTAGTTTCAAAATTGTAGGAATAAGGCCGGGGGAAAAGCTCCACGAAGTACTGATAACTTCAGAAGAAGCCCGCTCGGCTTACGAGTATTCTGACCACTTTATTATCTATCCTCAAATTTCTTGGTGGAGAAAAGGAAAAGTAAAAATAGAAAGAGGAACTCCCCTTCCAGAAGGTTTCATCTATTCTTCAGATAAGAATCCAGAGTGGTTAAGCATAGAAGATATTCACCGAAGGCTTAAAGAAATTGAAGTAGTTTTTTGAATTTTAAAAATTGTAACTTTTAACGAGAGAGCCTATAAGGAGCTCCCAACCGTCAACTACTATAAAAAGAAGAATCTTTATGGGCAAGGATACCATTACGGGAGGGAGCATCATCATACCTAAAGACATAAGAATACTTGCAACTACAATGTCTATCAGTAGGAACGGCAGATAAACCACAAAAACTATCTGAAAAGCTACCGTAAGCTCGCTTACGAGAAAAGCAGGTATTAACACGGTCAGCGGAATTTCTCGGGGTGATTTTACCTTTAGACCGGCAAGTTCCAAAAAAAATTTTAGTTCTCTTTTCCTTGTGTTTTTTAGCATAAACTCCTTAAAAGGTTCAATACCTCTTTGCAAAAATTCAACTTCATTAATCTCCTTAGCAAGGTAAGGTTGCAAAGCAACCCTATTAAACTCCTCTAAGGTGGGACGCATAACAAATCCTGTAAGCATTAAGCTCAGTGTAACGATAACTATTGCTGGAGGAGTGGTGGGAGTACCCATTGCTTGACGAAGAAGAGCTAAAACAATAACTATCCTAGTAAAAGAGGTCATTGCAATTACTATAGTTGGTAGAATAGTCAATACAGTAAGTATAAGGAGAAGTCTTAGTGAAGTGGCTAAGTTTTGGCTTAGCTCAGGTGGTAAAACAGAAGCTGGCAAGGCTGTGGCCTCCTTTACTGAATCCTGCACTAATTATACTCTTTCTTTTTAATTTTCTACTGTGCCTTCCTGCCATAGGCGGCATAGGAAGAGCGTTGTATACAGCTTCTGTCTACTATAAGGTTCCCTTCCTTTTGGTTGTAGCAATAGCAGATGTGGAATCCTCTTTTGATCCCTTAGTAATTAACGTGAACAACAGTAAACTAAAGTGTCCCCACGGTGCAAAATGTAGTTACTACTCCAAAGGAACAGTTATAAGACCTTACTCTTTAGAAAGTGCCCAAAAAATACTGAAAGAACTTCACTGTAAAGGCTATAATTACGATGTAGGTTTAATGCAGATAAATAGGAGCTGGATTGACAAATACAATCTTCCGCCGAAAGTTTTTTTGGAGGAAGAGTACAATGCCCTCTTTGGAGCTTTTGTCCTGCGAAAGCTACTTGATAGGTACGGCTACGAGGAAGCTATATGGAGATACAACGGAAACCGAAGTTACTTGCGTAAAGTTTTGCAGAAGATTAACTCCTATCATGTTGGTAACTGTAAATGGAGAAAAAGATGAAAGAGGAAAACTTATCAAGCCTTTCCTTAAATGAATTAACAGATTCTCTGGACGAAGTTATTGATTCTTTGTTTATAGATGACAAAAAAGAGGAAAGGAAAGAAGAAAAAAAGGCAGATAAAATAGAGATAGAAACTGCGATTTGGGAGCTCCTCCCTAAAGACAAAGTTACTGCTAAAGTTAAATGTTTTTTAAAAAGTGAAGGAATTGAAGTAGAAGTAGATGTAAGTTTCAAAATAGATTCTATAGATGGCAATAAGATAACCTTAAGTTCACCAAGTTTTGTCTTTGTATGGAAGTGTTTAGAAAAAGGTAAAGATATCTTGCTACTTAGCAAAGATGGTAATTACCTTTTAAAAGGTAATGTGGAAGAAATAAATTTGCGAAAAGAAAACTTAGTAGTCTCTCTTTATGGGGAAGCAATAAAATATCCTCGTCAGCTATTCCGGGTGGAAGTCAATCCTAAAGAACCGATATATATCGTTATGAAGATAGAAAACAAACCTGTAGTTGCAGTAGTGAAAGACATAAATGAAGAGGCTTGTTCATTTGTCTATACCCCTCTTCCTCTCCTACCAGGAGACGTGTTCGGAGCAGTTTTACGTTTTCCTGACGGGAAAAAAATAGCCATTCCCAACGCAGAAGTTCTAACTGTCAGAAGAGAAAATGGCGGACTTAGGCGCTACATCATCAAGATAAAAGTTAATGAAACAGAAAGAGCATACCTTAGAAGATTCTTGATAGAAAGACAAAGAGAAATTTTAAGGAAGCTGAGAGAATTATGAGAATAGCTTTGCTCTTTTTATTCTTTGTTATTCTTTCCTTTTCGGCCTATGGTAAGGACACAAAAGAAGAGGAAATGGAAATATTTTTTGAGGCAACCTCTATATGTTCAAAAGAATCCCCAGCAAAATGTGCATCCTTCATAAGAAAAAACTTAGATAAAATCAAAAGTCGCAAACTTTCAAACAGACTGCTTCTAATTTACGCAGAAGCTCTTTTTAAGATGGGAAACACCCTTCAACTCAAAGAGGCTATACAAAAAATATCTCCTCAAGAGCTCAGCACCGTTGAAAGAAAAAAATTATCAGTAATAAGAAACTTTCTCCTTCTTCAGCAAAATCCCCAAGAAGCCTTAGATGAATTCCTGAAAAACTGGAACAGTTACATCCTTACGATTCCTGTTGAAAAGATATCTGCCTATGTTGAAAAAGCCACTAAACTTGGTAAATGTAACGTTAGCCTTAAATTCACTTCTTACCTTTTATTGGCCTACCCGGATTTAAACTTAACTCCCAAAAGCACTTTCCAAACAGCTATGTGCTTTTACAGGAAAGGGAACTATACCAAAGCTTTTAGTCTTTTTTATAGGATACACCTTCTCTATCCTACCTTCAAACCCAACGTTGTGAAAATGTACCTCATTCACTCTTCACTTCTTGCCAGGAAGAAACTTAAAGTAGTTTCCGACCCAGAAAATTTCTTATACAGTTTAACTTTAGCCCCCCCTTCTAAGGATGCTTTCAAAGTATATTTGGATTTCCTGACTAAAAAGTTCAAGATACTGAACCGGACACTTTTCCTAAGAGGAATCAGAACAATCATAGCCGCGAGGAAGTATAAGATTAACCTAAACGATTATGCTACTTCCCTTTTCAGTCTCTACATTCCTTACGAGTACAAAAAACACAACTACAAGAGGATTGTCTACCTTTTTTACAACTTGAAAAGGCAATTCGGACTAAAAGCTAAAAAGCTTTCAGAAGAAGGAAGAAGTTATTTATTTGCTTCATTGATTGAATTTTTAGCCTTTGAAGAAGCAAAAAAGATAAAGGAATCAGGGAAAATCAGATACTCACTTATTCCTGAGCAAACGATAATTTACTATTCCTTTTACAATCTTTCTGAAATTCCCGAAAAAGTTCTTAATTCACCAAAAGCAAGTAATACCTCTAAGCTTTTATACTTACTGAAAGTGAAGAAGAATTTAAAAAACGCAAAAAAGTTTTTTTTCAACGCTTTAAAAAGGCAAGAACAGCTCAACTTCGTACCTGCCTATTTAGCGCATTTTAAGGAGAAAGAAATAGTAAGCTTTTACAGCGGTATAGAAAGATTTGAACCTACGAAGAATAACTACCTAAACTTTCTTCTCTACGAAATTGCTCTTTACCGAACGGGAAGTTTTAATAGAATTCAAAGATTGAAAGACTTGTTCTATAATCTACGAACGGTGGCTGACGATGAAAGTACAGAAATGGCCGACTATATACGCTATGTTGCAAAAAGGAGAGGAGAAAAATTAGATTTACAAATAATAAGTAGATGGCTCTCAAAACTTAAGAGAGGAATTTCCATTGCCTCCAGATAGAGTAGAAAAGCTAATAGGCATTGAAAGAAGCAGAAGGATTTCTGAGTTTGAAAGTACTTCTAAGGTCCACAAAAGTTTTTCTATATACCAAGTAGAGAAAGCTAAGGAAATTAAACTTAAACCCGGTGAAGTTCTGAAAGGCAGGATACTTGCCGTTTTTAATCGGGGAGAGTTTAAAGAAGTTGAAGTTGATTTCGGAAGCTTTAAAGTAAAAGCAAGGTGGAATAGCTATCTAACCCCGGAGGTCGGAAAGAAAATTTTGGTCCTTGTAAAAGAAACATCACCTCAAATTGTATTGAAATTAATAGAAACAAAGGTTGCTAACCTCAGAGAATTTTTCTTAGAAAGTTTTAACAGTAGAGAGGAAGTTTTTTCTTTAGTGAGAAAGCTTGTTGGTACAAACGCTACAGAGCTGAATTTAGAATCTGTTAAAAGACTTGTGGAGAATTCTGGCCTCTTTTTAGAAAACAAGATACACAAAGCTAACTATGAGGGAATAAGTAATGACATAAAAGTAAAATTCCTCTCGCTACTTTCAAAAGTTCCCGGAGATAGGGCAGAACAGGTCTTTAAAGCTCTAAATATATTGGAATCTTACTCAATATCGAACTTACTATCCAAAAATTTTTTTCTTATACCGCTTTTTCTTCCTTACCCTCCGTTCATAAGAGCAGAACTCTTTATAGATAAAAAAAGTTTAAAATTCTTCCGTCAGCAAGGTTTTTTAACAGTGATCATAATTCTAGAACTTGAAAAATACGGCGAAGTGAAAATATCTCTCCTGTTTGACAGAGAGCAAAAGACATTTGACATCGCATTTTCCTCACATTCAAAAGAGCTTTTGAATCTGCTAAAGAAAAATCAGAAAATATTGACAGACATTCTGCAGAGTAAATACAAGATTAAAATCTCTTACAGGCAGGAAGTTCCACAATCTCCAGAGATCCTTTTTAGCGAATTTCCGAAAGAATTGTAGTGAACTACCGTTTCATTTTCCTTTCCTGAATCTCTTCTCTGGCTTCTAAAAAAACTGTTTACTACCCTGCTAGACCATCTGTCATTAATCATTGCTACCCTGAGATAAACAAACTTCTCAACAGCATTAACCGACGGTAAAGCTCCTATTACATTAACCCTCTTCCTTATTTCTTTTATCGCCCTTTCTATCAGGATTCGTTGTATATATCACCTTTTGGATAGATTCAGGATACTTGAGAAAAGTAAGGAGCTTGTAAAGCTCCTTCTCTCAAGACTTTACAACTTTCGGATAATTTGTCCTACCACGACCCCGTGAACTACTCCTCATTGAAATGAGGAGCTTCCCACTTCAACGAGTGCGACCGCACTCTCCACGGGCTAAGTTCTGGCCGTTCCAGCCCTACTGCTCGTATGGTGAGCGACC